>DASXNP010000059.1:0-11578 GCA_036494985.1 Binataceae bacterium (SeqCode) | reverse complement strand
TCGGAGAAGCAGAACTCGGCTCTTTCCGAGGTGCTGGGGATGCGCGATGTGATTCTGATCGCGGTCGGTCTCTTCGGCGGCATGTGGGTCTTTCAACTCTACACCGCGTTTCTGACGCAATTCTTCCAGACCTATCGGGCCATGTCGATGGCAGAAGCCGCCGGCCTGACAGCGGTTCTTCCCCTCACCGGCATCTTCGCGGCGGCGGGTGGTGGCATCGGTACCGCGATGATCGGCCTTCGCAAACCCTTTCTTTGGCCGGTAGCGGTCGCGACCTTGATAGGATGCTTCGGCGCCGTGATGCTCCCGTCGATCGGCGCCGTCCGGTTCTCCCTGGTTCTCATCGGCATCGGCTCGGCGGGTTCGCTCGCCGCAATCACCACACTCTTGATGGAACTACCAGGAATGACCCCCGCCAAGGTAGGAAGCGGACTGGGCTTCGTGTGGTCGGTCGGCTACGCCGGTGCGTTCGTCTCGCCCTTTCTCGGAGGTGCGCTCGCTGCTTCATTCGGACTGCGCGCAGTGATGCTCGGCTTCCTGCTCTTCCAATTCCTGCCGATCGTCTGCATGTACCTCCTCCCGGAGACCGGAAGGGGCCGCGCCCGCGCCGAACTCGCAACCGCCGCCGCCTGACTCGACACGTTTCAAGCGCGCGGCTTCGGGCGCTCGGGGGGCAAGAGGTTCTCCTGCGCAAGCTTGGTCAGCTGTTCGTGAAGAACGCCGTTGGAAGCGATCAGCCCGTGCAGCTTCACGTTCTTCTGATTGAGGCGCACGGGATCGCCTTCGATGTCAGTCAGCGTGCCGCCCGCTTGGGCGATCAGGGCTGCTCCCGACGCGATATCCCATTCGCTCTTCGGCGATCTGGTGAAGGTCGCATCGCCCTTCCCCGCCGCAACCATCGCAAGCTTGTATGCGACGCTGCCGGTGGGACTCACCGCGACGACCCCATCAAACACCTGCCATTCGCCGCGCGCGATTTCGCTGCGGCTGGCAAGCACCGTGGCCCGCTTTAACACCCTGGTCCTGGTGACCCTCACCCGCTTACTTCCCAGGAAACATCCCAATCCGCTCGCCGCCGAATACATCTCGCGCTTGATCGGATTGTAGGTCACACCGACGACCGCTTGGCCTCGGTGCGAAAGCGCAATCGCGACCGAGAACTCCGGAATTCCCTTGATGAACTCCTTGGTTCCGTCCAGCGGATCGACTATCCAAACTCGATCCCGCGCCAGTCGATCGCCGCTGTCCACGGTCTCCTCCGACAGCCAGCCGTCGGCGGGAAACGCGGTCGTGATAATACGCCTTATTGTCCGATCGGCTTCGAGGTCGGCTTCCGTCACGGGCTGCCCGCGCCCCTTAGAGTTCACCTCGTAGTCGCGGGTGCGCCAGTAACTTGCCAGCACCCTCCCGGCCGCCAGCGCAGCCTTTTTGGCAACTGCGAGTTCACGCGAATAATCGGGGTTCCTCTTCGGGCGCAGTACGGGAATGGACTTGCCGTTTCTGCCGCCGGTGGCTTTCGCTGGTACGTTCTCGACTCCCATTCCTAGCTTCTCGCCCATCCTTTCTTCGATCGATTCAGGCTCTCTACGCCCACTGCTGGATCAATGAAAGACGCAAACAGAAACCACACCAGGAGACAAGCCACTTTCGGTAAACGATTGAGAATTTGACTCGGCAATTTGCGACCTTGATCGCATGATCCTAGAATCACACCGGAATCAACTTTTGGGGGTTGATACGCGATGGCTATAATCGCGATCGGTCAGCAGATCGGCACGCGGGCGGTCGAGCTTGGCAACCTGATCGCCCGCGAGCTTGGTTACCGCTTCATTGGCGGCCCAGAACTCACGGCGATTGCAGCCGAGCGCTATGGCGTGACGGCTGAGCAGCTGCTGGTCTTCGACGAGCGCCAGCCTCACTTCTGGGAGCGGGTGCGCACCGACAACGAGTTGATGCTGGCGATTCTGCGCGCTGTGATTCTCAAGGAGATTGCGGGCGACCAAGTCGTGGTCGCCGGCCGGATCCTGGTGCCGATGATCCTCCCGCACGATGTGCCCAACGGGGTACGGATTCGCACGGTCGGGCCGCAAGCGGCAAGAATCAAGCAGGTAGCGAACGAAGAGTCGCTCGATCTCGTTGCCGCCGAGCGCCGCGTGCGCGACTCGGATCGCGAACTGCGGGCGCGATTGCAAAGCCTGATGGGCGCCGAGCTCGACGACGCATCGTTCTACCATTTCATCGTGAACACCTCCGCCAAGCCGCTCGAAACGATTGCCCGCGCGATTGCGGAGTTCGCGCGCGATCTCGACCGCCAGCTCGACGCCGCCGCACGCACGGCGCTGCGCGATGAGGCGACCACCGCCCAGGTCCGCGCCGCCTTCTTGCTCCATCCAAAGATCGGCCGCGCCGCGATCGACATCCGATGCTCCGCGGGCGTCGTCCGACTCAACGGCGCCGGACTGTTGCCGCCATGGGACGATCTCGTGCGGAGCGTGGCTGCGTCCGCCGCCGGAGTTTCCCGCGTCGAAATCCGCGTTGACGAGGCCCCGATTCCCCCCCAGCCGTGATTCGGCCGAAGTGAAGTTCGGCGCGTCGATCACTCGGCGCGGAGGTTTGCCAAGCAAGCCCTCGCCTCGGTTGCGCCCAATCAATATGACGCACCGATCGATCCAGCGAGCGCCATGGCTCGCTCGTATCGGCAATGCTATGGTCGCGTCGGTTGAGCGTTGTGCGGTCAGTTGTGATCTTCTTCGCCACCGGTTTCGGCAGTGGATTCTCGCCCATCGCGCCGGGCACCGCGGGCTCGATCGTCGGCGCGCTGGTTGTTTGGCTCGTATTCGGCCCGCTGTGGCGGCGTTCGGTCACGCTCGCCTTGCTCGTCTTCGCGATCGTGTTCATCGCGAGTTGCCGGATCGCGGGCGAGGCCGAGCGCATCTTCAACGAGCACGACAGTCCCAAGATCGTTATCGACGAGGTCCTGGGGATGGCCGCGACGATGTTTCTGAACCCGCTCGGCTGGCAATACATGGCGGCGGGCTTCTTGATCTTCCGGCTGTTCGATATCATCAAGCCGCCGCCGGCGCGGTGGATCGACCGCGAAGTCGGGGGCGGCGCGGGCGTAATGCTAGACGATCTTGCGGCGGCGGTGTACGCAAACCTCGCGTTGCAATTGATAGCGCGTCTAATCTGAGGTGAGCGACACGCAAGGAGTTGGTTCGATGATCAAACGGGCCGTGATTCTTTCGACTGGTGATGAGCTGACAACCGGCAAGATCGTCGATAGCAACGCCAACTTTCTCGCCGAAAAGCTGGTCCAGATCGGAATCGATCTAGTGGCGGTACTTACGGTCGGTGACGTGCCGGAGCGGCTGGAATGGGCATGGACGACGGCGATGGATATGGCCGACGTGGTGATTTCGACCGGCGGAATCGGGCCGACCGCCGACGATCTCACTACCGAGACCGTAGCGCGGTTGACCGGCAAGAAGCTGTGGCGCGACGAGGAGAGCGTCGCCAAGATGCGCCGTCTGTTCGAATCGGTCGGGCGCAAGATGCCGGAAAACAACATCAAGCAGGCGCTGTTTCCTGAGGGCGCGGTCATCATCCAGAACGCGCTTGGCACTGCGCCCGGGTTCAGGTTGGCGCTGCCGCGAAAGGCGGGTACATCGCATCTGATCGTACTGCCAGGGGTGCCGCGCGAGATGAAGCCGATGATGGCAGAGACCGTGATTCCCTGGATTGAGGCGAACCGAGGACGGGACACCGTGTTCGCGATCCGCCAGTTCCAGACCTTCGGAATGAGCGAGTCGGCGCTCGACGAAGCGGTCACTCCGCTTATCAAACCCGAAGAAGCGAAGGTCGGGTATCGGGCGAGCTTTCCGCAGATCTCGGTCAAGCTGATGGTCGAGGATCGGCCCGGCGTTGCCGAATCGCGCCTCGACGAACTGGCAAAGCGGGTCTACGCCAAGATCGGGGAGTACATCTTCGCCGAGGGCGAAGAGACGATGGAGGGATACGTCGGAAACTTGTTGGTGCAAAAACAGATCAAGGTCGCGGTGGCGGAATCGTGCACCGGTGGGCTGATCGGCCATCGGATTACCAACGTCCCGGGCTGCTCGCGGTACTTCAAAGCCGACCTGGTGACCTATTCGAACGACGCCAAGATGGACATCCTAGGCGTGCGCGAGGCGACGCTTAGATCGCATGGCGCGGTGAGCGAGGTGTGTGTGTGCGAGATGGCGGCGGGTGCGCGGCGAGTTGCGGGCGCCGACCTAGCGATCGCCACCTCGGGCGTCGCGGGACCGGACGGCGGAACCAGAGAGCGTCCGGTCGGGACCGTTTGTATCGCCCTGTCATCGGAGGATGTGAGCGCAGCGCGGACCTACAAGTTCTGGGGCAATCGGGATTGGGTGAAGCTGCTTACGTCGCAGGTAGCGCTGGACTGGATCCGCCGCTACGCGCTGGGGTTGTCTTTCACCGACGCCGCGCTCTTCCGACGCTAGGCGCCCTTAGCGGTGTCTTTCAGCACAGTACGCTACGAAAAATGTCAACCCGCAGAGCTACCGGCAACCGCCCATCGAGCGGGCGCCGGCGGCGCGCCGCACATCGCGCAGCCCGGGAGATAATTTCCGGTTCGGGTGTATGCGGCGGCCTCGCTGTCGGTGGCACAAATCCGGTGTCGAACCTTTAAGCTTCCCTCTCCTAAAGACCGATGTAAGCGACGGCCAGGAAAGGGGATGTAAGCTAACCCAACTCCGTGCGCTGCGGCTGTTAGTGGCCGGCGGCGGCAAAAGAGTTTCCATCTCCGGCGCGCTGCCCGCACCGCAGATTTAAGCGACCGAGTACGGCGGGAGAAATCGCCGATACGACAAAGGCGCCTGACAGTACTGTACGAAAGCAGCACACAACCTGCTCATCACAATCGTCGCACTTCGCTCGCGGTCGGCTTGATCTTCTGGAGCTAGGTCCAGGCGTTAGAGCGCAGCCAAATCTCCCCGTCCCACTTGTCGCTTCAAGCCTCCCAAGCTCTTTAGAGCTCCATGGAGCAGCGGACCTGAACCGGCGAAGTTCAGTTTGACGATCGGTGATTTCGCATCGACAAAATCAAAATTTCAGAAGCGCGCCGAGGTCGCTGTGGCGGGATTTGAAGGCGGAATTTATCTTGAGGCGTTCGAGGTGTTGATCGATCGTTTTGCCACCTTCGCGGACCTTGTGGGTCTTAAAAAATTCGGTGACCTCGGATTCATATTTGACCAGCGTGACGACCCCCTCGCACATTCGAGGAATGGCGTTGTCGGGGTACTTCGCCTCCATCTCAGACCACTTCGCTTTCATGAAGGACCAGGCTTCGTCGCGTGAGACCGGATTGTAAAGTAACGCATGAAGCAAATAGGGCGCATTCTGGGTGCGGACCTCCGTGCTTAGCGTCATCTCGAGTGTCTGCTTCAGCAACTCCGGCTTTCGGAAGCCAGCGAGCGCGAAAAGATAGCGCTGCTCCTCCTGCGGATTCTTCGCAGACTTAAAGTTCTGCTTGAATTGCCTGTAATCGGTTTCGTCACCCGTATGCGCCACAATGGCGATAACGGCGGGAACGAGGTTGCGATCCAGAGTGGCGGGATCCTCCCTGTAGCGATTGTAAAGGGAGCGGGCGCGATCCTGGGTGGGCTTGTCGTCACCGAGAATGCCGAGCGTGCTGACCATCGTGCCGCGAAGCGACCCGCTGAGTTCGTCTTCGTTTGGGAGAGGAGACCATCCCAGACGAGCCGAGACATCGCTTACCAGGCCGCGGACACGAACCGCTAAAAGCTTGCGGTCCGGCTCGTCGGCGATCATGTCGAGGTAGTTGAAGCCGCCTAGCAGCGCGCGCCACACGTTGAGGTCGGTCTCGGATTCGAAAAGCACGGACGTCTTCAGAAAATCCGAGAGCGGAGTGAAGCCGGCGACGACCGAGGCCCAGGTATCGTTGACAAGAGCGAAACGCTCGATAGAAGCGAGCGCAGAGAGATTGCGGGTGAGCACGGCGAGCAGCTCGGAGGAGTAGCGCGAACGATAGAAACCGTGGCCGCCTTGGTTGACGATAACCCATTCGAGTTGGCCGGGAAGGTCGAGGGTGGCCTCGGCCGTGTTCATCAATAGCTTTTGGATGCCGAGGCCACTGTCGGTTTTGACCTTGACCATCACTGGTACGTGCCACACTTGAGGTTTCGCTGCGTCTTCTTTTTGGCCCTCGGGTAGATAAAAGAATCTGCGCTGGGAGAGCTGGAGCGAACGGCGATCGGGAGAGGCGGCGACGCTGACGATGGGGAAGCCGGGCTGGAAGATCCACGAGTCCATCAAAGCGCGGACCGGCGCGCCGCAGGAATCTTCGATGGCGTCCCATAAGTCGCCGGTCTCGGTGTTGGCGAATTTGTGGCGCGAGAGGTAAAGCGCAATGCCTTTGCGGAATTCTTCGCCACCAATGTACTGCTCGAGCATGCGGAGGACGGCGGCGCCTTTTTCGTAGGTGAGCACGTCGAACATCGCCCGGCATTCGTCGGGAGCTTGGACTGGAAATTCAATCGGACGCGTGGAGCGCAAGCCGTCGGTGGCCATCGCGGCGGCCCGTCCGGTGCCGAAAGTAGTCCAACGTTGCCACTTGGGACGGAAGGCGTCGACCGCGAGCATCTCCATGAAGGTGGCAAAGGCCTCGTTGAGCCAGATCCCGTTCCACCATCGCATCGTGACGAGATCACCGAACCACATATGGGCGTTTTCGTGGGAGACGACGTCAGCGACGCGCTCGAGCTCGCCGCGGGAAGCGGTTTTTTCGTCCACGAGTAGCGCGGTCTCGCGGAAGGTAATCGCGCCGAGATTTTCCATCGCACCGGAGGCAAAGTCGGGGATCGCGACAAGATCGAGCTTGTCGCCGGGGTATTTCAGACCGTAGTAGTCAGAGAACCAGCGCAGCGAAAACGCTCCGATTTCAAGGCCGTACTTTGCGAGCGCGGACTTGCCGGGGGGATGAACGACGCGCAGCAGCGTGCCGTTGACGTCGACGGGAGCAGTGGCCTCGAATTCGCCGACTATGAAGGCGACGAGATAGGTGGACATCTTAATCGTGTCGCGAAAGACCACTTCCTTCTTGCCGCCTGCAATTTTGTTTTCGCGCTGCGTTCCGGCGTTGGAGATCGCCATTAGTTTGTCGTCGATGACCAAGATGACGGAGTAAACCGCTTTGAGAGCGGGTTCATCCCAGCATGGAAAAGCGCGGCGCGCATCGGTGGCTTCAAACTGGGTGGAAGCGATCGTATGGGTGATTCCTTCGGAGTCCTTGTATTGGCTTCGATAGAAGCCGTGGAGTTTGTCGTTGAGGATGCCCCGAAAGACGATTTTCAACGAGTAGGCACCGGCGGCGATCGGTGAAGCAAGGCTCAACGCGGCGCGTTCGAGGGATTCATCGAGGGTGACGCGAGCGGAAATGGTCTTGCCATAGCCGCTGATGGTCGTGGAATCGATCTGAAGATCGAGCGCGTTGAGGACGATCTGGCTGGTTGATTCGAGGACGCTGATCGCGATGGTGACTTCGCCATCGAAGGTGAAGTTCTTGAGATCGGGGACAAGGCGGATTTCGTAGCGGTCGGGGATGACGGAAGCTGGAAGGCGATAGTCGGCGGCGTTGACGGAAGAAACGTTCGATTCCTGGTCATGCATTGGGGCGGCCTTCCTTTGACTAAAGTGTAAACGCGAGTAGCGCGCGGGATCAGGATATGCAATCGGGAGATTGCGTTGAAGCGCCCTAAACCCTCTTTCTCAGCCTCTACCGAGGTTTGGGCAGGGAAGGGAGTTGACGGCGGCGAAGGTGGTAAGCGCGACCCGCTTGCGCTCAAGAGCGCTGCGGAGGGCAGGGCTGCATAAAATGCTGCATTCGAGGACGCGATCGGCCGGCGGCGGAGGACGGTCAGGCAACGCGATCGCGGGATGGAAATAAAACTCGCAGAGACCATCGGGAAGATTTTCGACGATGCGCATAAGCCAGGATTCGGTTTGATGGCCGCTCTGATAAAGGCCGAACAACCGATCGGTAGTCTTGATGTTGTGCTCACGCAGCTTGCCTGCGGCGCGCGCGCAGAGAGATCGGAAGACGACGGATTCGATCAGCTTGCGAGCGAGATGATCGCGGGCAGTTGCGAGAGTCGGCATCAGCGGCTCGCGCGGAAGGCGGATGAAGGGGACGCGATACTCGACGGCAAGTCGTACGAGGATATCGGCGAGGACAGGATGAACGTGGAAGTTGAGGTGGCCGTCGATGTGATTCAGGTAGCCGATGAGGGCAAGGTGGCGATCGACCTGCGCGCGGAGCTCGTCGGCGAGGCGCGCGCGCAGACGGCGACTCAGAAAGTAGCGGATCCCCCCGGCGGCGGGATTGTCTGTAAAAGCGCGGCGCGAATCGACGAGGCCACCGAGACGGTCAGGCGGAAGGACGCTGTACCCCTGACACACCACAGCGTGCAAGCCTACGTCGAGAGTCGGGAAATCTTTGGCCAGCGCGGCGGCCTGCTCGGCGGCGGGGCTGGCTACCATCAGCGAGGCCGAGGTGACAACGCCATCGCGATGGGAGCGGATGATCCCCGCGTTTGCTTCGGGAGACATTCCGAAATCATCGGCGTTGATGATCGCAGCTTTCACCGCAGGGCAATTGTGATGGGTGCGGTCTGCGGGCTCAAGCTCTGCGGCCAAGGAGACAGTTCGCGCAATGAATCATGGCGCGCATAGAATTGCTCGCGATGATAGTCCTGTTCCATGCGTTCGCGCGGGAGCTGGCGCCGCTTCGGAAGAAGATCCAGCGGCGGGCGGAGCTCCTGGAGTATGGCTTGCGCGGTTTTCGAGGAACTCTCGGCAACAAGGAGGTGATCGCGATTGCTACTGGAATCGGGGTGAGCCGGGCCCGAGAAGTAGCGCAGCGCACGATCGCGGCTTATCCGGATCCCGAGCTCGTGATTTCATCAGGAGTCGCGGGCGCGCTGTCGGAGGGATTGGAAGCAGGAGATTTGGTCATCGCCGATCGATTGATGATCGGACACGAGGATCACAGCGCGGTGAGATCAATCGAGGTCGATGCGGCGCGCATCAAGCAGATGGAACAGGCACTAGATCGTGAATCGGTGAGGTATTCGCGAGGAGCTATGATTACCTCGCTGACGGTCCTGGCAACGAGCGCAACCAAACGAATCGCGAAAGCGAAGAGCGGAGCAATCGCGGTGGACATGGAGAGCGCGGCGATCGGGGAAGCAATCGCGGCGGCGGGCCATCCGTTCGTTTGTATCAGGGCGATACTGGACAGCGTTGCGGATGAATTGCCGGGAGCTGAGCTTGCCGACGAGAACGGACGGGTCAAGCCGGGCGCGGCGGTGGGATTCTTCATTCGGAATCCGGCTGCGATTATGAAGATGCCGCGGATGATTGCAAATCTATCGCGCGCAACCGTATCGCTGTCGCGCGCAATTGAGGCGATGTGCGAACAGTGAGGCTCGCCTAGGCGCGGGAGAGTGGGAGGGTTTCGGGACGTTGGTCGAATCGAATTTCAGACCCTCGGCTAGCTCGCGGGTCGACACCGTTCGGAAGCTCACTGCCAAAAGCGAAGTGATGTTTCAAGAACAACGAGCGATTTGCGGCGGTCCCCTCCAAGATAGCGAGCGCGTCGCCCAAAAAGAGGCGACGGTTTTGTTTGACCTGGCGCGAAACCTCTGTGCGATAACCAGTACGCTGGCGATCTGTCGGTCGATAGAGGGTCAATCGTCGCATTGCACGCTTTTCGAATGCTAGTTTTGACCGAGCTCGACCTCGACCAGAAGACTAGTCCCGGGCAAGCGGCCGGAGAGGTCTTTTGCAGAAGCCGGAACACTAGCTGAGTCTACTAGGAGGACTGCTTCATGCGCGCGATTCGATTTTCCGTGTTGGCGGGGTTGGAGTTGGTCATTGCGCTTTGCTTGGCCACACCGTTCGCCGTGGGAGCGGAGGTGAATGTCGGCGAGACCATCACGAAAGATCAGGCGGCAAGCGTCGCTAGTCTGCTAAGCCCTGGGAACCTGACGCTAGTGCAGCAAGGCATGACCATGATGATCGTGCCGACCGGACGCTTGGAGTGGCCGCCTCCATACAAGGCGGCAACCGAGAAATACTCGGCACAGGTTAAGCTTGGCGCCGATGGAGCCTTGAAGAACTACTCGGCCGGACTCCCGTTTCCGTTGGTTGACGCCAACGATCCCCAGGCGGCCATGAAGGTAATGTGGAACTTTAGCTATCGGCCGCTCTACACGGACGACGCGGTTTCCCGGAACGTCGAGATCGCCAGCTTCAAGCCGGGAACCGGGCTGACTGAGCCGGTCGAACATTTCACAATCGGCAATGTAGGATTTTACAACAATACCGGTCGGACCGAGGTCGATCCCATTCCGACCAATCCCGAAGCGACGAGCGCGGGCATACGATACCGGTTCGGCGCGTATCCCTTTCTGGAGCCATCGGAGATAAGAGGATTCGGCTTTATCCGTTACCGCAATGTCGATCCAAAAATCGAAGACAACACTTGGATGTACGACCCGCGATCGCGCCATGCACGAAGGGCTTCAGCGACGGAGCTGTCGGACGTGCTAGGCGTAATCGGCGGGGGAGGAGCGAGCGCTGGCGGCGCGGCCGCTTCGAGTTTTGCGAGCACCCTGGACCCGGATTCATTCTTCGGATTCGGTGCCAAGATCGAAGACTTCGACTACAAGCTGCTGGGCGAGAAACCGATGCTCGCGGTGGTACATGCACAGAACTCGCCGGCTAAACTCTGTCCCAACGATGGCGGACGCTCGGTTTGTCCGGAGAACTGGGAGGTGCGCCGGCTTTACGTGATCGAAGCGGACGCGAAGCAGACTTCGATGCTGGGAAGCGGACCGACCATTCCAAAGCGGATCTTCTACATCGACTCGGAGGGCTGGTTTATCACGGCGTCGGATCAGTACGATCGCGACGGCAAGCTGTGGAAGACGATCGCGACTTTCAACGCCTATCGAGATCGGCCGATACCGGACGCGAGCAAATCGATCTGGCCATTTAAGCGGATGTTCCAGACCGCGTTGGTCGATGAGGATCTGCAGACCGGTTTCTCAACTATCGCGTTGTCGCCGGGAAAGGAAACCGAGGAACACGAGAGCTGGTACATCAACATGGGGATGGTGACGGATAGTTTCTTTCATCCTCTGGCAATGGCCAACGCCGCGCACTAGGCTCCCTGCACGGCAGCGCGTATGGATCGGGCAACCGCTCGGATCATGACGGCGGTTTGGCTGCCTTCGCAATCCTGGATTTCTGGTCGCGGAACTGTTTACGGCCTCGAGCCACTCGCCCGCGCGACGATTCGCTGCGAAGCACCTTTGGCCCGCCTGACGCCGGCAGTCTTTCCGAACTAGGTTGCTTGCCCCGAACTTCGCGCCCTCTGAACCAGCAGCGCACCGAACCCGCGAAGGTTCATAGACCGCGCAGAGGGCAGGCGCGCGGTCGAGTCGATTTCATCGCTGGGCATTAGGCTTCATGGGCTTAAGCCCGACGACGAAGA
>DASXNP010000058.1:0-3153 GCA_036494985.1 Binataceae bacterium (SeqCode) | reverse complement strand
GGCTTACGTCGCGACCGGTGAGCTTGGAGTATCGATTCACCATCTGCTCGCGGGTCATGAATCCGGGTCGAATCGTGTGAGGCTCCGCGCCGCGGCTCTGCGCCAGCAGCTCCGGCGGATCGTCTTTTTCGCGCCAGTAGCCCAGCGCGGTGCCAAGGTCGATCATCGGATCACCAACCGTCGACATCTCCCAATCGAACACCCCGACCACTTTACCCGGATCGTCCGCGCCCAGCATGAGGTTGTGCAGGTAGAAATCGTTGTGCAGCAGCGCGGGCGGCTGCGCCGGCGGCATATTCTCGAGGTACCACTTGCCCAGCTGGTTCATCAGCGGAACCTCGCGCGTCTTGGCGCGCTCCCAGCGTCCCATCCATCCAGTGATCTGCCGCTCCAAAAATCCCACCGGTTTGCCGAGCCCGCCGAGTCCGACCTTCTCGTAATCGACCAGATGAAGCTCGGCGAGCGTATCGATAAAGCCTTCCGACATTCTGCGATGCACCTCAGGATCGTTGGGAATCTCAGGGGGAAGCGGCTGCCGGTTCTTGATCAGGATTCCCGTACGACGCTCCATCACGAAGAACGACGACCCCACGATCGACGGATCCTCGCACAAAATCACGGCCCGCGGCGCGGGTTGGAAGGCCTGCCAGAGCCGCGACAGCACCCGGAACTCGCGCGCCATATCGTGCGCCGACGGCGCGACCGGCCCGAACGGCGGCCGGCGCATCACCCATTCGTCCGATCCGAAACGCAGCAGATAGGTCAGGTTCGAGTGGCCGCCGCGAAATTGCAGCACCTTCATCGGATTGTCGGCCCCGGGCAGCTTGTGGGCCCGCAGATAGGCGTGGAGCTTCGGCCAGTCGAGGTTCTCTTCGTCGCGAACCTCGGAAAATTCCGCGTCGACTTCTTCTAAGGCCGGTTCTTCCATCCCACGACCCATGGGCGCGACTCTGGCCAAGAGCTCTTCGGCCGAAGGGGTAGGAAAAACTGGGTTGCCCGGCCGGCTATTGCTTCCATTTGCGTAGTTCGCGCCGCGCGATGGTCTGGCGATGCACCTCGTCGGGTCCGTCGGCGATTCGCAGCGCGCGGCTGTCGCGCCAGAAGCGCGCGAGCGGGAAGTCGTCTGACACGCCCGCCGCACCGTATACCTGGATCGCATCGTCCAACACCTTCATCACCATGTTGGCGCACTTCACCTTAATCTCGGCGATCTCTTGACGCGCTTCGCGCTTGCCCACGGTATCCATCTTCCAAGCCGCGTGCATCACCAACAGCCGCGAGGCGTCGATTTCGATGCGCGCGTCGGCGATCCACTGCTGAATGTTGAACTTGTCGGCAAGGAAGCTGCCGTGCGTCCAGCGGGTATTTGCCCGCTGGCACATCAGCTCAAGCGCGCGCTCTGCAACCCCGATCGTCCGCATGCAGTGATGGATTCGGCCCGGGCCGAGCCGCGCCTGCGAAATCGCGAAACCGCCGCCCTCCTCCCCGAGCAGATTGGTAATCGGCACCTTCACATCCTTATATGTCAGCTCGCAATGGCCCCCGCCGCCGGTGTGGCCCATCACCGGCACCGGACGATTGATCGTGAGCCCCGGCGTTTTGATCGGCACGATTATTTGGCTGGCGCGCTGGTGCGGCGGCGCCTCCGGATCGGTCACGACCATCGCGATCGCGAACTCCGACCCGATCGCTCCCGACGTAAACCACTTATGCCCGTTGATTGCGTAGTAATCGCCCTGGCGCACTGCTCGGGTGCGCAATTGGGTCGGATCGGACCCCGGCGTCTCCGGCTCGGTCATCGAAAAGCAGGTGCGAATTTCGCCGGCCAAGCACGGCTCGAGAAACCTCTTCTTCTGCTCCGGGGTTCCAAACTCGGCGAGGATTTCCATGTTACCGGTGTCCGGCGCCATGCAGTTGAAGACCCGCGATCCGTATTGACTGCGACCCATGATCTCGCACAACGGCGCATACTCCCAGTTCTTAAGGCCCGCACCGTATTTCTGGTCTGGCAGGAACAGGTTCCATAAGCCCTCGGTCTTCGCTTTTTTGCGCAGGTCCTTGATGATCGGCGCCTCGCTGTGCTCGTCGCCGGAGTCGTCAACCTGCTTCCTTGCGAGCTCCTCGGCTGCGTACACATGCTCGTTCATGAAGGCGGTTACGCGCCCTTTCAGATCCTCAATTCTGGGGGGAAACAAAAAGTCCATTGTAGCCTCGCTTGTTGCGTTGGGTTCGCTTTCTCTTTGTAACTCAGAGTCGAGTCAAAAAGAAACGCCATCCGCGCCAAAGCCATTGGGTGCTGCGGTCTAGGTCACAACTAGGCCGCACGGTGTCTTTGCTAGCTAACCTTTCAAGGTTTTAGCAATAGTTTTAAGCGGATTTGGCAAAGCCGCGCTCCAGGCCGAGCTTCCGTGCCTTGATCGGCTGTTGTCTAACGCCCTTTTGCTCTCACCCCTTCCAATAGCCGTTCTACAACGTTGCTTACCTCCGTGCGCGCCTTTTCCGCGTCTTTGGCATGCGCGATCAGCATCGACGCTTCGTTCAACGCGGCGCTCAGAACGTGCGCCAACGGTTCGACTGGCTGGAGGGGAATCAGATTTTGGTCCATCGCCGCTTGGAGCGCGGCTTTGACACCCGACAGGAAGTATTTGGCGTCGATTTCGCGCCATTTTTCCCATCCCAGCACAGCGGGCGCATCGATCAATGCGATGCGCTGTACCGCCGGATCCAAGCAAGCGTCAAGAAACGCGCTACACCCCGATTTCAACGCGCTCCAGGGATCCCGCTCGCGTGATGCGACCGCAGTGACTTCAGCGACAAGCTTGGTTTCCACTTGGTCCAGCACTGCCTCGAAGAGGTCTTGCTTGTCGCGAAAGTGATGATATAAAGCCCCCCGCGTCACGCGCGCGCGACGAACTACTTCTTCGGTGGCAGTCTCGGCGTAGCCGCGCTCGGCAAACAGCTTGCGCGCAATCCTTAGCAGCGCCGCACGAGTGGCGGCGGAGTTTTCGGCTTGTCGGCTTCGGCTCTTGACTGACATACATGATGTCGGTTACATACAGTCTGTACGTATCTCTACAACTCGCTGGAAGGAGACTACCAATGAATGCCTCGGAGTTCCATTCGTCACGTCAGTTCGCAGCCACCAAGTTCGGC
>DASXNP010000057.1:0-5511 GCA_036494985.1 Binataceae bacterium (SeqCode) | reverse complement strand
CCCGGGCCCGACAACGCCACGGTATGGTTCGCGGGTATGAGCTCGCCGATCATCTGGGTCATCGTCAACAGCGAATATTCCTCGATACCCTTGGTCGCGCTGACGATGATTTGCGTCGGATTCAAGAGCGCGGCGATCGGCGCAAAAGCTTCGCGTGCGAAGCGCGAGGGTATCGCCATCACGACGATCGCCGCCCCCTCGGCCGCCTCCCCAGGATGGCCGCTGATCCTGAGGTTTTTGGGCAGCGCGACTCCGGGAAGATAAGCGCGATTTTCCCGATCGGCGGCGAGAGTCGTCGCGAGGGAAGCGCTTCGTGGAGTGATCGATACGCTCCTTCCTTGACCGGCAAGTACCACCGACAGCGCTGTACCCCACGCGCCGGCGCCGATGATCGCGACCTTGGTAATCACCGCGGAGATTTGGCCGGGGCCCGGCCGGGCGCAATGCGCGGGCGCGCATCGGCGGTGCCCTCGATCAACCTCAATTGCCTGCGTCTCGGATCGCGCGGCTGCCGCACACCTGCGACTCCGACGTTGAAGCCGCCTTCGCTCAGCAGCCCGTACGCCTGCTCGGCGATCGAAAAGTGGACCAGCACCCGCCGCATCGACCCGGGCGGCGAGCTGACGGCATGCAGCGCTTCGAGGGCGACCTCGACTTCGATGCCACGCTGTCTGAGATGGAGGCGCGCGTGGGCCGCCTCGGCGGGGTCGAAGGTCTCGAGCACGGCGACCAGGTCAGGGGCGTTAGCGTTGGAACGCGGTTGACGGCCGCCGCGCAGGTAGCAGCTGACGAAACCAACCGCCATTGGTCCCGCCACGCATCCGAGGACCACCGCGACGTTCCATCGATAGCCCGGCGCCGCGACGGTAAAAAGTGCGGCGGCAGCAAGCAAGACGGTGACGGGGGCCACAGCCAGGCGGATCGGAGCTTGGCCGCTTAGGGGGCGGGTAGACTGAAGATGATGCTCGCGGCGAAGACGATCAAAGAAGCGCCATCGCAGTCCACACTTGGGGCAATCCATCCGCAATGGCAGCGAATGCGAGCAGGCGGGGCACAGCACGCGTCGCTCCGTTTCGCATTGACGACAACGCGCCAGCGGGAACTCGGATTGGAATCCGCAATTTTGGCAAATTCCGCCGGTCAGAATCAGTTCAGCTTCGGAGGTGTAAGAATGCTTTGCACCGCACCATTCACAGAACGGAAAGAGCTGCCCCACGCATGCGCCGCATACGAGGCACGCGTAGCGTTTCTCAGTCTTCGACGAAGCCCTCATCGGTACGATTTCAAAGCGACCCGGCTCTCACGCTATGCAACCGCAGACCGCAGGATACGATAGAGCGGTTCAAGTTCGCAGTAGGCATCGAGGAGTTCGAAGCTGTCGAGTTTGAGCGCGGCTTGCAGCGGCCATCCGAATCCAAGGTCCAACACCCCGTTTTTTTTTGATAAAGTCGCGGCGAGCCCATCCCACAGGGGCTGGGTTGCGGGGTTGGGCGCAGGCATCGCGGCGAAATCCCATGCGTGGTAGAGCGAGACCGCAGTTCCCTTAAACGCTTGGCTTAGCTCTGACCCGCGGCCTTCAATCGCGCGAGCCATCGCGGCACGATGATCGGCTTCGGTCTTCACCACGGTGCGCGCATGGAGCCCGTGCGAGGATACGCACAGCGCAAGGTATGCGTAACGACGATAGCCTTTGGGCGAGGGTCCCCAAGCGCACCAGCTTTCGGACGGACTCACCGTCGTGCGCGCATGCTTTGCCACGTGAGGAAAGAATTCCATGTTCAGCTTGCGCGAGAGTTGCGGCGCCAGCGAAGCGCCGATTCCGATCAGCTTTGGACGGACCTGCGCGTAGATCGCCCCCATCCGGTTGCTGAATCCGTCGATGCTAAAGACCGAGAAATCGTCGCGCCTGAAACCGAGTGAAGCCATTGAAATTAGTCGATAAAGCCCGAGCCCATCTTCTCAGCTTCTGCCCGCCAGCCGATCGGCTTGGGCGCGCTCCCAATTCCTTCCATCGAAACGGCGCAAACGTAATTTGTCGAACCGAACTCCCTCGACGCAGCGCACGTTGACGTCTATCTTGTCCGGGTCGGAGCGCGCGACATAAAACGGGGCCACTCCACACACCGGACAGAAGTAGTGCTTGGCGGCGTGCGTATTGAAGGTGTAGGTCGCCAGGTTCGCGCGCGGGGTCAAGAGCCGAAAGTAGTCTGGTGCGACTATCCAGTGAAGGTAAGCCTTCTTCGTGCAGATCGAACAATTGCATTCGCTGACCTCTTCGAGGCAGCCTTCGACCTCGAACGCGATCCGTCCGCAATGGCATCCGCCACGGTAGTTCATGGTGCCACCGTCTTAGCGCACTTGTGAGCGCGCGGGAACCTCGACCGCTTCGGTGGAATCGGCGCGCAGGGGTACGACCTGAGGTCGGGCGTTGATCTCGGGCTCGAGCACCGCGATCAAGCTCAGGGGTGGTACCGGGAGCAAGCGGTCGACCTTGCGCAGTACGGGTGTAAGCAGGTTGAGCGCCCAAATCTGAAGCGCTCCGAACGCTCGTCGTTTCAAAATCTTGCCGTTCCAGAACCAGGCGATGGTTCCGACCCGGTTGAACTCAACTAGATTGGCGACTCGCATGCCGCAGTCGGCCGCTAGTTGGGTGAGAGACCCGCAAGTGTAGCGGCGGCGATGGCCGAGGACCGTATCGAGCGTGCCCATGTTGGATGGTCCCTGCGGCACCAACACGATTGCACGTCCGCGCTCCGCCAGAACTGACTTGATGTTACGCAGCGCCGCGCGGTCGTCAGCGACATGCTCGATTACATTGAGACATATAACCGTATCGTAGCCCTGAGCGGAAAGGGGAAAAGACGACAGCTCGGAGACGTCGCAAAAGGCTGTGCTGAGATAGGGGCGTTCCTCTTTCAAATTGGCCAGCGTTTGCAAGTACAGCGGATTCACATCGCTGGCGACGTATTCGCTGCGCGGCGCGAGCCTGCGCGTGAGATTGCCGGTGCCGCTGCCGATTTCGAGGACTCGCTGACCGACGAACGGCAGAATCGCATCGGCCATCCAGGCATTGAATCGCGGCGCGCGCGCCAGTCGCGCCAGAACGCGGCTGCCATACTCGTCCTGCGTGTAGATATTGTCGCTGATGCCGAATTTTGCGATGGCCCACAACGCGATCAGCCCGTCGCGCCAACCAATCTTCTTGCCCTCGCGGTAGGTGCGTCCCGAATAACTGATTGGAATTTCAAACACCCTCGCTCCGCGCTTGGCCAGCTTGATCGTGATCTCCGGCTCGAGGTCGAATCTTTTGCTGGTAATCGGTATCGACTTCAGCAGGTCGGTTCGCACCGCCTTGTAGCAGGTTTCGATGTCGGTAAGGTTGAGGTTCGAAACCAGGTTGCAGACGAAGGTAAGCAATTTGTTGCCCAATTGATGACGGAAGAGCAGGGCGCGGCGCACCTCGCCGCCGGCAAACCGTGATCCATAGACCGCGTCGGCGTCTTCCTCGATGAAGACCCGCAGCATGCGCATCAGATCGCGCGGGTTGTACTCCAAGTCAGCATCGTGCACCACACTGATATCGCCGGTGGCCAGCTCAAGCGCGGTCCGAATCGCCTCGCCCTTGCCGCGATTGGCCGGATGGCGGCGGAAAATCCAATTCATTTTCGCCGACCAGACCGAGTTCTCGCCGGCTAGAGACTGCGCGAAACCGTCGAGAACACGCCGCGTTTCGTCGTCTGAACCATCGTCGACGACGATTATCTCGATTCTGTTCAGAAACTCGCACTCGCGCAGAACGCTTAGCCGCCAAAGAGAAGATGAGACGAGGTATTGCTCGTTGTAGACTGGGACCAGAACCGATAGCGAGAGTTTGTCCGGGCGAGCCGAACCGGGGTTTTGGGCGTTCACGATGAGCAAAGGATAAAGCTTCGCGCCACCTATTCAAAGCCCGATCCGGTCCGCCGCGTCGACCGAGAGAAGCCGGGCGGTGACTTTGCTAAAGACCGATCACAGAGTAGATTTGGGATGCTTCGGACCCGCCGAGAGCATTAGCCGGCTAGAATCCGAGCCAACAACTCGATCAGCAGACTATAGAAGCAAACATGGCCACTCGCACAATCAGGATCGAGGTCGAATTGCCCGACGACGTCTTCGATCACGAATATCGCGAAGCTTCGTTTGTTGCCCGCGCGCGCGAACTCGCGATTCTCGAACTGCTACGAGTCAGGCGGTTACACGAGCACGAAGCACTGGCGTTGTTGGGGATCGAGCGACGAGAATTGCTCGGCAAGATGAAAGAGGTGGGAATCGCGCCCACCGAACAGATTTTTGCGGCGATCAAGAGCGAACTGGAGAACGCGGTTGAATCGGCAAGGGGCCGCCGCCTGAGCAGATGAGCAGCGTGCGGCCGGTGAGCGACCAAAACCATCTGATGACCAAGGGAGAATCAAAATGCAGTTGTTGCACACGATGATTCGCGTCAACCATCTCGACGAATCGCTAAAGTTTTATTGTGAAGCGCTGGGAATGAAGTTGCTGCGCAGGCAGGACTATCCGGGCGGCGAGTTCACGCTGGCGTTCGTGGGTTACGGCGATGAACTCAACCATTCGGTGGTCGAATTGACCCACAACTGGGGTACCTCAAAGTACGAGATCGGCAACGCCTTCGGTCACCTTGCGATCGGGGTCGACGACATCTACAAGACCTGTAAGGGGCTGTCGGAAAAGGGAGTGAAGGTGGTCCGCGAGCCGGGTCCGATGAAACACGGCGGCGCGGTGATTGCGTTCATCGAAGACCCCAACGGGTACAAGATCGAGCTGATCGAGCAGAGCGGTCCGCGGGGATAGAGCGTATCGCTCGGACGCGCGCCGGCTCCTAGCGCACACGACACGGAGGTCAGGTCATGAAGGCCGCAGTCTTCAAGCAGAAGAATCAGATGGCGGTGATCAGTGTCCCCAAGCCCAACCCGGGCGCCGGAGAAGTCGTGTTGAAGGTCCATGCCTGCGGAATCTGCGGGTCTGATTTGCATGCCGTGCAATACGGAGGCCTGCGACCGGACACCGTGATGGGGCATGAGTTCTGCGGTGAGATTCACGAGATCGGGTCGGAGGTGAGCGGTTACTCGGTCGGGGAGCGAGTGACCTCGCTTCCATATATTTCGTGCGGCGAGTGTGGGGACTGCCGCGCAGGCGAAGGAATGCGATGCGTCAAAATCCGAGGAATCGGCCTGGGGCAGATGCCCGGCGCGTATGCCGAGTTCGTAACCTGCGGCGCCAAGAGCCTGCTCAGGCTGCCTGACAATCTGACGTCGCGCGAGGGCGCTTTGGTCGAACCGCTGTCGGTGGGTTTGCACGGAGTAAAGCGATCCGGGCTCAAGCCCGGCGCAGGCTGCATCGTGATGGGCGCAGGACCGATCGGGCTCTCGACCCTGCTGTGGTTAAAGGCCAAGGGAGCCAAGACCGTGGTGGTGTCGGAATTGGCCGAGCGCCGCTACGAGCTCGCCTACACGT
>DASXNP010000056.1:0-2891 GCA_036494985.1 Binataceae bacterium (SeqCode) | reverse complement strand
CGAAAGCCATTCGCGAAGCGATTCCTGAACTATCTGCGGAAGAAGCTTTCTGGCGCCTGTTCTTCATGGCGGGATGCATGACGCAAGTTCTGACCCTTTCAAGCGTATTGCCGCTGCTGAGCGGCCAACCCGTCGATCGCGACGCCCTTATTCGGCGTCTGGTGACCTTCGTGGCGGCTGGCCTGCGTGCCCCCATCGTTGCTAGCGCCGCAAATCCAATTAGGGAGGACTCCTAGGTGCGCGTCTTGTCGATCTTTCTAATGGCGGCGTCGTTCGGCTGGGCGCAAAACCCGCTGCCGCTCAGCATGAAACGCGCGGTTGAAATCGCGCTCGCGCCGGATGGCGCGACACGCGCCGCGCTGGCACAGGAGTCCATCGAGCAGGCAAAGGACCGGGTCGCCGAAGCCCGCGCAGCGCTGCTGCCGAACCTCGATACCACGATTCGCGAAACTCGCGAGACTACTAACTTGAAAGCTTTCGGTTTCAGTTTTAATCTGCCGATTCCGGGCTTTTCGATTCCCTCCCTCGTCGGACCATTTAACGTGTTTGACGCCCGCGCCAGCGCGCAACAATCGGTGTTGAACTTCAGCACGCTCCGCAAATATCAGGCATCCAAGGTCACCCTCGCCGCCACAAAGTTCGATAACGAGGCGACGCGCAGCCAAGTGAGTGATGAAGTATCTCGCGCCTACCTGGCGTGCCTTCGCGCGGATGCCGACCGCGACACCGCTCGCGCCAATGTGGAATTATCGGAGGCTTTGCTGGCACAAGCCCAGCGCGCGCAAACCGCCGGCACTGGCACCGGCATCGAGATTACTCGCGCCGAAGTGCAGCTCGCTAATGACCGTCAGAGCCTGATTCGCGCTGAAAACAATCGCACGCGTGCGGCGTTGCAGCTTCTGAAGTCTATGGGATTGCATCTGGACTCGTCGATCGAGTTCACGGACAAACTGGTTTACAAGCCCATCGACCCCGCCTCCTCCGAGACGCTGCTCGAGCAAGCCCGCAAGGCTCGCTTCGAACTGAAGACTCAACAGCAGCGCGAGGAGGCGGCGCGGCTTAGCAACAGTGCCGTTAAATCGGAGCGCCTGCCCTCTATCGGCGCTTCCGCCGATTACGGGGCCATCGGTACCGATGTTGCCTCGTCTCGCGCCACTTATACGTTGGGAGTCTCGCTGCGCGTTCCGGTGTTCGATGGCGGGAACCGTGCGGCCCGCCGTGAGGAAAGCTTCTCGCAATACAGACAAGAACAGATTCGTACCAAAGACGTCGGCCAGCAGATCGAGTTGCAGGTTCGGACGGCGCTCGAAAGCCTGCGCTCGGCCGCCGCGGAAGTGGACGCGTCGCGCGAAGGTCTAAGCCTCGCGGAAAATGAATTGGCGCAGGCGCGGCGCCGCTACGACTCGGGCGTGGCCACATCGGTCGAAGTCACGGACGCGCAAACCCGCCTGCAGCGTGCTCGCGATAACCAGGTGATCGCGCTGTACGACTATAACGTCGCGCGTCTGGATTTGGCCACGGCAACGGGCACCATCGGAGACTATCTCAACCAATGAAAAAGTCAGTGCGCATCATCTTAATCCTCTTTCTTATCGCCGCCGGCATCGGAATCTACATGTGGCGAACCGGACAGTTCGCGGGTCCCAGCAACAGTATTCAAGTGTCGGGAAATCTGGAGCTGACGCTGGTCGATCTGTCCTTCAAGACCGCGGGGCGCATGATCGAGCTCACGGTGCGCGAGGGCGACACGGTCAAGAAAGGGCAAGTGATCGCGCGGCTGGATGCCGCCCAGCTCCAGCAGCAGAAACTGCGCGATGTCGCGGCTGTCGAGAGCGCGCAATCGACTTACGATCAGTTGAAGACCACGATCGAATATCAGCAGGCCACCATCGACAGTGACATTTCCTCCCGCCAGGCCGACCTCGCGCAGCAGCAGGCCCATCTTGACGAGCTGAACGCCGGTAGCCGTCCCGCGGAAATTCAGCAGGCGGATTCGAGCGTGAACGAAGCGCGCGCACAAATGGAACTGGCTCGCGCCGACTGGGAACGCGCCCAGACTCTCTATAAGAACACCGACATCTCCACTTCGCAGTTCGATCAGGCGCGCACCAAGTTCAGCGCTGCCAATGCCCAGTTCGCGCAAGCCGAAGACCGCGCCAGACTGGTGCACGAAGGGCCGCGCCAGGAGGAAATCGCAGGGGCGCGCGCACAACTCGCCCACGCGCAAGCCGCCGTGCGCACCGCCGAGGCCAACCGTATCGACTTGCGCCGCAAACAGGAACAGCTGGTAGAGCTCCGGGCTGAAATCGACCGCGCCCGCGCGCAGGTGGGGATCACCGAAGCGCAGCTCAATGACACCACCATCACCACGCCCATCGATGGCGTGGTATTGGTGAAGTCCGCGGAGCCTGGCGAGGTGATCGCGGCCGGAACCGCGATCGTTCGGATCGGCGACGTCGATCATCCCTGGCTTCGCGCTTACGTGGGAGAAACCGATTTGGGCCGCGTAAAGCTCGGCGCCAAGGTGAATCTCACGACCGACTCGTATCGCGGGAAAATCTATCACGGAGTGGTTTCGTTCATCTCCTCGCAAGCGGAGTTCACGCCCAAGCAGATCCAGACCAAAGAGGAGCGCGTGAAGCTGGTGTATCGCATCAAAGTCGATGTCGATAATGCCAATCATGAACTCAAGGACAACATGCCGGTGGATGCGGAGATCCCTTTGTGAGTGAGCCAAGCCCGATCATCGTCGCGGAAAATCTGACCCGAGTCTTCGGCGGCAACAAGTCCGCCGGCGGCCCGGGGGCTGCGGTCAGAGCAGTGGATCACTTGAATCTGCAGATTGCTGAGGGCGAGATTTTCGCGCTGGTGGGTCCCGATGGCGCTGGTAA
>DASXNP010000055.1:0-7580 GCA_036494985.1 Binataceae bacterium (SeqCode) | reverse complement strand
TGCTCGCCCCAACTCCGGATGGGTGATTTGCCGACCGCGAAAGGAAACCGAGACCTTAACACGTTGACCGTCGCCTACAAAGCGCTTGATGTGTTTCACCTTGAAATCGACGTCATGGGTGTCCGTGAGCGCCCCCATCTTTACTTCTTTGATCTGGGCCGCGGACGATCCACGCTTCGAATCGTGTGCTTTCTTCTTCTGCGTGTATCGGTACTTGTCGAAGTCCATCACCCGGCAAACCGGCGGATTCGCCGTCGACGCGACCTCGACCAGGTCCAGCGAACGCGACTCCGCCAGTCTGAGGGCGTCCTGGATTTTTAATACTCCGGCCTGACTGCCGTCGGAATCGATTACTCGAACCTCTTGCGCGCGAATGAATTGGTTCACCCGAACTGAAGGTTCTCGGGACGGTGGGACGCGAAAATCTCTACGAATAGTACACCTCCTGATAGCCGCGGTTCTTCAGCGCCGCGACGCTAACACGCTCACCCACATTTTCGATTGAAAGGCAGACTCACGCGGTCTTCAAGATTGAACGGCAGGTGCGAGGGTCTTCATGACGGTCTAGGCTCAGCTTTCAGCTTTTCGATGAATTGGTCAAGGCTCAAGCGCTCATTGTTCTTGCCCCGATCGGATCGCACCGAAACCGTCCGCTCTAAAGCTTCGCGCTCGCCGACCACCGCGATGTAGGGAAGTTTCGCCAGTTCCGCCTCGCGGATCTTAAAACCCAGCTTCTGGTTGCGAATATCGGCGCTGGCTCGAAACCCCGCGTGCTTCACTACCTGGGCGATTTCCTGGGCGTATCCCTCGAGCTTCTCCGTCAGCGACAGCACCCGCACTTGCTCGGGCGCCAGCCACAGTGGCAGTTCGCCCCCGGTGTGCTCGATCAGCACGCCGATAAATCGCTCCAGCGACCCAAGTATCGCGCGATGGATCATTACCGGGCGGGCCTCGGTTCCGGCGCTGGTGGTGTAGGTCAAGTCGAAGCGTTCGGGATTGTTGTAGTCAAGCTGGATCGTCGCGACCTGCCATCTTCGCTTGAGCGCATCCGGCACGTAGATCTCGATCTTCGGACCATAGAACGCACCTTCTTTCGGATTGATCGCGTACGCATATCCGTTGCGTTCCATCGCGCGCCCCAGCCGCGCCTCGTTCTGCGCCCATTGTTCGAGGCTCCCAAGATGTTCATCGGGCATGGTCGCGAGCTTCAACTCAATCTGCTCGAAGCCCAGCGCGTTGTAGACCTCGCGCACCATCTGCAGGACTCGATCGACCTCTTCTTCGATCTGATCCTCGCGGCAGAAAATATGCGCGTCGTCCTGCGACATCATGCGTACCCGCTGCGTTCCGTGGAGCACACCCGAAAGCTCGGCGCGGTGGAGTTTGCCGAAATCTGCGATCCGCAGGGGCAGGTCACGATACGAGCGCTTCTCCGCCCGATAGATGAAGGTGTGCCCAGGACAGTTCATCGGCTTCAGAGCGTAACCGTGATGCCATCCCTCGGGGCCGCGATCGATCCGGGTCTCGCGGTCCTCCGCATCCGCGGTGATGAACATGCTCTGACGGAAGAAGTCCCAATGGCCCGACTGATGCCACAGTTGGTTTTTAAAAAGCTGCGGCGTGATCACCTCATCGTACCCGTATCGCCTATAGAGCCGCCGGATATAGTCGACTAGCTCGTTGTAGATGATCGTTCCCTTCGGCATGAAAAACGCGGACCCGGGGCTTATCGGATCGAAAAGGAACAGCCCCATCTCGCGCCCGATCTTGCGATGGTCCCTCTGCCGCGCGAGTTCTACCAGTTTCAGATGCTCTTCGAGCGCCTCCTTGCTCGCGAAAGCGGTTCCATAAATCCGCGACAGCATCGGATTGTGCTCGTCGCCGCGCCAGAATGCGCCCGCGACGTGAGTTAGCTTGAACGCCTTGATATACCGCGTCGACGGCACATGGGGGCCGCGGCACAAGTCCATCCAGTCGCCCTGCTTGTAAATCGAAACCGTGTCTTCGGGAATCCCTTTGAGGATCTCGACCTTATAGTGCTCACCCATCGCGGCGAAGAGCTTGATCGCTTCTTCGCGCGCAATCTCGGTACGCTCAACCTTCAGGTCCGCCTTCACAATCTCGCGCATCTTGGCTTCGATTTTTGGTAGGTCATCGAGGGTGAAAGGCTTGGACGGCGCAAAATCGTAAAAGAACCCATCTTCGATGGTCGGCCCGATCGTCACCTGGGTCCCTGGGTACAGACTCTGCACCGCTTGGGCCATCAGGTGAGCCGTCGAGTGCCGCAGCACATCGAGACCCTCGGCGCTTTCCGCCGCCAGCGGCTCCACCTCCGCGTCCACGTCAATGGTTCGCGACAAGTCGACCAGCTTGCCGTTTACCCGCGCCGCTAAGTAATTCTCCCTGCCGTTTTCTTTCGGCAGATCTTTCAAGAGCTCGAAGACGCGCACTCCCCGCGAGACCTTGCGCGGCGTTCCGGCGATTGTAACGGTGATCTCGGCACTCATCGGTCTACGATCTTAGCCGGGCTACCCAGCCCCTGTCATTAAAAAAACGGCGAAAATCTCCAACGCGCGCAAGCGCGTTCTTGCTCGCCCAGTCCGAAAGCGATCAGCTCGAACGCGCTTTCCGACCAGCACCCTCAAGCAATCTCGCAGCACGCGCTCATGGTAGGCACGGGCGGGATTGAACCGCCGACCCCTTCCGTGTCAGGGAAGTGCTCTCCCGCTGAGCTACGTGCCTGGGTATCGACTGGAAAACCAACAGACGAAATGAGCTAACAAAAATCGCCCGACCGGGCAACGGACTAAAAGGCGGCCTGAATTCGCTCCCCGGAGGTTTGGGGTTGCGCTTTTTCCTTTGCGCCGGGCCGCACTATAGTTGGGTGCATGGCAACCATCGACGACAAGAAGCTTAAGTACCTCCTCGACCGCGCAGAAATCTCAGACGTCCAGCTCCGCTACGCGACCGGGCTCGACTCGCGCGATTGGCCCCTCTTCCGGACTTGCTTCACCGACGAGATCGAAACCGACTTCACATCGGTCTTCGGCGGCGAGCCACGCCGTGTCAAAGCCGAACGATGGGTAGCCGCCGCGCGTCGCCTGATGACGCCGCTCAAGGCGACTCAGCACATGATCACCAATCACGTGATCACCATCGACGGCGACCAAGCTACATGCGTTGCCTACGTGCAGGCGCGACATCATCTGCCCAACGACACCGGTGACAGCGAGCAGAATATGTTCGGCTATTACACCAATCGCTTCGCGCGCACGCCCGAGGGATGGCGCATCGGTGCGTGCAAGCTCACGGTCACCTGGAACACCGGCAACTGGGGTATTTTCGAACTCGCCCGGCGTCGCTTCGAGGAATCTAACCCGCGCTCGTGATCCGACTCATTTGCCCTTGAGCCGCGGATCATCAGTCGAGACGCACTGGGCGGTCTGAAGATACCTCAAAGACGTCCTCGATCCGCGATTATTCGTTAGCCGCCGCCTCCGATCCAGCACGTGCTCGCATTCGGCCTCGGTGCGAAAGACCGTACCGTTGCCTGCCCTAATCCATTCACTCAGCGGTGCGTCCGTATTGCCGCGCGGATACTGCACACTGGTCCGCGGCATCAACAGAAACCAACCCGTAAGCGCAACCGCCGCGCAACGTCCGAACTTCATCGTTGGCCAACTAACATATCGCTGATAGTAAGGCCAAAGAATTTTATCTCGGGCTCCTCGACTTCATAATTCCCCTCTTACCTGGACGATTTGCGGACAGCGCGCTGGTTTGCGACTCTAGATCTGCACGAAAGCGCACGCTCTCGCTATGAACATTCCGAACCCGCCGGATTCCGAGACTCGCAGGATTCTTTCTCCGCCCGCCCTTGTCTGCCCGCTCTTATGCTCGGAGGAGGTATCGCGCGACAGCCTGCGTATCGCGACCTCGCTCAAGCGCAAGGTCTTGCGCGTGATTCCCCCGAACTCGACCCTCAACCCGGAGGCGCTCGATGAGCGCGGTCATCCCGAACTGAGCGCGATCCCCGGCGAACTCGAAATCGTTGACTCGTTGCGAGACGCCGCGCGGGTCAGCGAATTGGCCGACCAGGCAATACCCGAAGGCCAAAAGGACCTTGGCGCCAGCGCGGCGTGATTGACCTGGAAATAGAGCGGTGCGCCGCAGCCGGTGGCTTGACGAGCGCGGTAGATCGCTGCCCGGTGATCGAATACCGCCGCCTCTTCTGAAGCGGAGCTCGGGTGGACACTTCGGAGATCAGCGAACTGACTGAATTCGCGATCGAACTCGCGCGCGAGGCGGGGGAAATCACGCTCAAGCACTTCCGCCGGCTCTCCAGCGTCGATCGTAAGCGTGACGGCTCGTTCGTCACCGTCGCCGATCGTGAAGCCGAGTTGCACATCCGCGCCCGAATCACCGCGCGATTTCCCGATGACGCCATAATCGGTGAAGAACACGGCGAGCAACGCGGAGATTCGGCGCGCTGCTGGATCATCGATCCGATCGACGGCACCTACTCTTTTGTGAAGGGCGTTCCGCTCTACGGCGTTCTGATCGGACTCGAAGTGAGCGGCGACGCTGTCTCCGGCGTCGCCAACTTTCCATCCTTAGGCCAACTCTACCATGGCGCGCGCGGGCTCGGCGCCTTCTGCGACGGCGAACGCATCCGCGTATCGGGGGTCGCGGCACTCGAGCAAGCACTGGCGCTCGCCACCGACTTCGGTCCAATCGAGCGTTTTGGCTTACCGGCGATCCCCGCGCAGTTGCAGCGGCGCGCCCACGTAAGGCGGACTTGGGGCGATTGCTATGGGTACGCGATGGTCGCAAGCGGGCGCGCGGAGATGATGTTCGATCAGGCGATGAATGTATGGGACTGCGCTGCACTGAAGCCGCTGATCGAGGAGGCCGGCGGGCGTTTCACCGACTGGAGCGGCAAGCCCACGATTCGCGGCGGCAATGCCGTCGCGACCAACGGCCGGCTGCATGACGAAGTAGTGAGCATACTGAAGGCGAGACCGCGGTGATGATACCGTACAAATGGCCCATCACCCCTAGCGCGCCGGTTTTGCGATCCCGCTCTTCAGGTTGCACTGCCATTGGCGGCATCATCGGCGCCGTAGGCACGACGACTTTTTCCTGCTCGAAGCGCCCGACGGAGTCAATACCATTGCCGTGACCAGGAACAGCATGGTGCGCCAGTACCGGTTCGCCCCCAGAACCGCGGTCTCGTGCGCCGGCCGCGCGCTGGAAAATGCGGCGGCCGAGCTCGCGGGCATTTTCAAAACGATGCCGCAACCCTCGCTGCCCGGGCCTACAGTGCCGAAAACCGCCGCATCGCTCACTGCGCCGCAGCTCAGGAATATCCGGCGGAAGTAGTAAGGAAACCGCCCCTGTTTTGACGGCACTCAAGCATGAAACACATCGGCATAGTGGCGGTCAGTACCGAAGGCGCCTCACTTTGCTACCGGACGATCTGCCTCGAGGGAGAGGGGTTACTTGGCCCGCATGAGCATCCCGAGATCTCGCTGCACAACTTTCCGCTTGGCGTGTATCAGCGCCTGATAGACCGTGATGAATGGGGCGCGGTCGGTGAGGTGTTGCTTGAGTCGGCGGCAAAGGTGCTCCGGGCCGGAGCCGAACTGGTCATCTGTCCCGATAATACCGTTCATCAAGGCCTCGATCAGGTGCGCGAGCGCTCGCCTGCGCCGTGGATCCATATCGCCGAAGAGGTGACTCGGGAAGCACGGCAACGGGAGTTCAAACGGCTGGGTATTCTCGGCACGCGCTTTCTAATGGAGGGTCCGGTGTACCCATCCAGGCTCGCCTGCAACGGGATTGATCAGCGGGTCCCAAACCTCAACCAACGCCTGCGTATCAATCGGATTATTTACGACGAGTTGGTGCACGCCCGCTTTCTTTCCTCGTCGCGGGAATTCTTTCAGGACGTAATTGGCGGGCTTGCCCGCGACGGCTGCGACGCGGTTGCCCTGGCCTGCACCGAGATTCCGCTGTTGATCGGGGAGGCCGAGTCTGAGCTTCCGATCCTCGACTCCACGCGCATCCTCGCCCGTGCGGCCCTGCGCTTTGCGGCTTCTTGAAAGCGATGGTCCAGACCCAGGGCATCCAGTGGCTGAAAAAACGTGAGCCCATGGTTTACTATTCGGGTTGTCCACGCGACGGCGGCCGACGAGTTCGACACTGCCGTTGCGCTATTTAGAGAGGGCGCGGCATGGTTGCGGAGCGACCTATCCCTCGCCCAGAGCCGCGACCCCGCCCGACCCGTCTGCTAGACTGCCTTGCGCACCGCCGATGGAACGCGAACGCATAATCCAAGTCTTTTTCTTCGGCTTTTTGGCCCTTATGGCCTACGCGCTCTACCAGCTCTTCTCGCCCTTCCTGGTCGCGATCGTTTGGGCGATCCTGCTTGCTTTCATTTTCCATCCGTTGATGGTCCACACCGAGCGCTTGGTCAAGAGCCACACGCTGGCCGCGACCCTCGTCACGGTCACGGTCGCGCTCGTCATCATCCTCCCTTCCATCTGGCTTGGAAGTCTGCTCGCAGGCGAAGCCGAATCGCTCTACGCGACGGCGTCTGATCTGATCAAGACCAACGGTTTGGCGCGACTTCAGCAACAACTGATGAGCTTTCATTTGGTTTCGGACCTGAACAATATCCTCGGACAGCACGGCGTACGAATCGAAGAGGAAGTCCCCAAGATCGGGGTGGAGTCGCTCAAGTACACCAGCAACGCGCTGCTCGAAAACGTCAGCGGAGCAGCCAAAAATCTGGCCGAATTCTTCATTGACCTCGGCATCGTGCTGCTCACTCTCTTCTACCTATTGCGTGACGGCGAGCAATACTACGAGATGATCCGTAATCTCACCCCGCTCCACGAGGACGACAAAGAGGCGGTATTTGATACTCTGCGCATCACGCTGTCGTCGGTCTTGCGTGGCCTGCTTCTCACCGCTCTGGCACAGGGCTTCGTCATGGGCGCCGCCTACCTGATCCTCGGCGTGCCCTACGCGGCTTTTCTCTCGATTCTCACCGCCGCCTCCGGCCTGCTTCCATTTGCCGGCACTGGCTTGGTATGGGTTCCAGTAAGCGCCTACCTCCTCTATTTCAAAGGATGGGCCTCCGCGATCGCGATGCTCGTCTGGGGCGCACTCTCGGTCGGCATCATCGACAACATAGTCAAGCCATACGCTATGGGCCACGGTACGGGACTGCCGAGCGTTGTGCTGCTGTTCGGAATCGCAGGCGGCCTCACCGTCTATGGTCCTTTGGGCCTCTTCCTCGGGCCCGCGATCATTGCCGTTTTCGCCGCGCTGCTGCGCGCATACAGCCGCACCTACATGGTCCGTCGTCGCGAAGCGGCCTGAGAATCTCGGAGGTTGTCGGCTCGATTGACCTTCGACAGTCAATCGACTGCACAGTCCTTCCAAACCTCGCGCGAGGGACTTAGACTCCGCGGCATCACCGACTCGGAGAACCAAGCCAATGAAGTACGCAATCGTAACCGGTGGGGCGCGTGGCCTCGGAATGGGAATCGTCAAGGCATTGCTCGCCGACC
>DASXNP010000054.1:0-5658 GCA_036494985.1 Binataceae bacterium (SeqCode) | reverse complement strand
GGGGTGAAGAACCTCCCGGCTGTCATCGATACCGCAAACCGGACCCGTGGAGTCCGGAGCCTAAGAAATTCGGCTTCGCAGGCGCTCTGCCCTACATGAGGCTGGGCAAGCACTGCGTGATCGGGCTCGGATTCTTCGGCTGCGGCGTCGGACCGTTTCCCGAAGCGAATGGCCATGTGCTCGACGACCGGCGCGATCCCGACCGTCCGCGCAGTTCGGTTGCCGACCCCAACGAGTGAGAATTTTTCCCGGCGATGTCCGCAGTGAGCCTTTTGTTGCGCATGTTGTTTCGAGGAGGACAGGCATGAGAGCAACGAATCTGGACCAGATCCGGGCGGATTTTGCTGAAGAGATCCGTGTCACGGGAAATATAAAAACGCGCGCGCTCGTCGAAGGACTTGCGACGATTCCGCGCGAAGATTTCCTGGGTGCCGGTCCTTGGAGGATCGCGCGCGCCGCAGACATGGCGAAGGGCTATCAGTCGACGCCCGACGCCGACCCGCGCCATCTTTGCGACAATGTGTTGGTAGCTCTCGACGAGAATCGCAGACTGAATAACGGCGAGCCGTTGGGACTGATGATTTTCTTGGACGCTCTCGGGCTTTCTCCGGGAGAACGATTTCTTCATATCGGTTGCGGGGTCGGCTACTACACCGCGATTGCTGCGCACGCCTTGGGCACGCGAGGCCGTGTTGTCGCCGTCGAACTCGACACGCAACTTGGTGCCCGCGCCGAAGCCAGCCTGAAGGCTTACGGAAATATTCAAGTTATCGTCGGCGACGGCAGCAGCGGCGAGCGCGGCCCGTTCGATGCCGTCTTTGTGAATGCCGGCTGCACCGGCCCCCTGCCGATCTGGCTCGATCAATTGGCCGTTGGCGGTCGACTGCACGTACCCCTCACCGTCGATCTGCCCTCCCATCCGGGCGTAGGCGCCGGCCATATGCTGCTCGTGACCAAGCGAGACACCGGATATGACGCGCGTCTGACCTCTCCGGTGGGCATATTTCATTGCGAGGGTGCGCGCACTGCCGAGGGCAACGCCCGCCTGGCTGCGGCGCTTGCGCAAGGCGACTTTCAGGCCGTCCGCGAACTGCGGCGCGACTCCCACCCGCGAGGCCCCAATTGCTGGTTGCACGGAGACACATTTTGTGTGGAAGCGGATCCCGCCTTGCGCCGCCGTGCGCGAATACCGGTGCCCGTGAATCCGGAGCTGCTGCACGGCTATGTCGGACGCTATCAGCTGACAGCGGAGCTAGTCATCACCATCACGCTGGAAGGCGATGCTTTGTTCGCGCAGGCGGCCAACCAAAGGAAGCTCGAGATTTATCCTGAAAGCGACCGGAAGTTCTTCTTTAAGGTCATCGATGCACAAATCACCTTTGTCAGTGACGCCGATCCGTCCGCGAGCGGATTGATATTGCACCAAGGCGGTCGCGACATGGCGGCAAAACGCGTTGACTGAGCGCAGGATCGGCGTCGGCGCGTTATATTGACCGGGCAGATTCCTGCTTGCCGCGCGAAACCGAGGATCGGCTTTGACTCTGACCCAACCGACGCCTCCGAAGGGTGTCATCGAAGGATTCTTCGGAAAGACCTGGTCCGACACGGCGCGCCTGGCATGCGCCCAGTTCTTGCCGAGCTACGGATTTGATTTCTATATCTATGCTCCAAAGGCGGATCGCTATTTGCGCCGCGCGTGGGCGCAGCCCAAACCTCCGGAGGAAATCGAGCAGCTGGCAGCCCTATCTGCCGGAATTCGCGCGAATGGCCTGCGATTCGGCGTCGGGCTCACGCCGTATGAGATTTATCTCGACTACGGTTCCGGCGCTAGGGCTGCGCTTCAGCACAAAGTCGCTCAACTCGACCAAGCCGGCATCGACATGCTTTGCATTCTGTTCGACGACATGCGCGGCGATGTTCCCCAACTCGCCGACATTCAGGCTCGCGTAATCGCCGACATTACGGAATGGAGTGCCGCCGCAAGCTTTGTCGTCTGCCCAACCTATTACTCCGACGATCCGGTGCTCGAACGCATTTTCGGAAGGGCGCCGCCCGATTACCTGGAAAATTTCGGCCGCAACCTCGATCCGGCCATCGGCGTGTTCTGGACCGGAAAGCAGGTGTGTTCAGCAGGCTACTCTGACGCGCACCTGATCGACGTCGCGGATCGTCTCGGCCGCCGGCCCTTCATCTGGGACAACAACATTGCCAACGACGGCAAGGTGCGCTCATCGCACCTCTACCTGGATCTTAAGTCCATGGGCTGGTCTCTAGATCCTCGCCTGACGAGCGGCGTCGCAATCAATCCGATGAACCAGGCAAGTTTGTCGCGCATCGCACTCGCCGGCTACGCCTCCCAGCTCAGCGCGACCGGCACGTCTCTGCGCGAGATGCCCCTCGAATCGCATCTGCGTTCGATTTGCGGCACACCGCTCGCGGCGGCGATCCTCGAGGACCTCGATATTTTCCAGAATCGCGGTTTGAGCAAGATCGATGACACCAATCGCCGGCGGCTCGTCGAGAAGTATCAGTTGTTCGAGCCCAATGGTTGCGCGCTCGAGATCATCGCTTGGCTTAAAGGCGAATACCGCTTCGACCCCAACTGTCTCACCGACTGACCGCCAGGCCCCGGTGAAGGTGGCCGACGCCCATGGGCGTTGCACCGCCTCATATTCGTCGAGCGGCAAGACTTAAGCTAAAATCTGACCATGGCGACCAAGAAAACCGTAAATCGATATCCGCCCTACCTCCTCGCGCGGCAAATCGCTGCCCTGAAGAAGCTCTCGGACGATACGGATAGACCCGTGCAGGCCTATATTCGACAGGCAGTCGATGAGTTCTTGGAGAGGCGAAATAAAAGGAAGAAGAAAAGCCTAAGTTGAGCGGCTTCGTCTGCCCGCACCCTCTTTAGGACCCTGCGCCCAATGAAACTCGAGGCGATGCTGTGGACGATGGTCTTGATATCGGTGGCGATCGCGATCGTTTTGCCGAGATATCGGACATATAGCTTCGGAGCGGTCGGAGTTTTGATCGTAGCAATCGTGACGACCGTCGTTCTTGCACGTCGAGATGAACCTGCGAAGTCATCGCTGCCGCGCGCTGCCGTTCGATCCGCGGTGCCAGAACCTCAGCACATCGACTTCGAACAATTGCACATCGAGAACCTGGACAAGAAGGAGCCAGATGCAAAGAGCCGGATCGGACTGAATGAAATTCGCTTCGATCAGATACGGCCCGAATTAGGCTCGGACCCCGGCACCATAAGGTTGATTCGCGCGCGGCTGTACAATGATTCTGCGCGCTATACGTTGACCGACTACGCCTACTACTTAGCAGTGCAGGATTGCGCCGACTCGGTGTGTACGACCGTGTACGATCAGCGAGGCCAAGCGGCAGCGTCGGTGCCGCCCCATCAAGCGCGCGAGGTTCTAATCGCGATCCGCGATGGCGACATACGAGGAGTCCCTACTTTTAAGATATTAGGGACGCCAAAAGTCGAACTCACACCGACGAGCACGCGGGCTTTCGCTTCGTCTCTGTGATCGGTTGTCGACTCGATGTCACTCCAGATCAGTCATTGCTTCCGCCGCCACCCGTCCCTCTTTCACCGCCACGCCTTCTGCCCGCAGGCGCCGCGCCTGCTCCCGAAAATTCACTGAGGTTCGCGGAAACACGATCTTGCCCCCTGCCCCCACTACCCGGTGCCACGGAATATTCATCTCCTTCGGCGCCTCGCGCAGTGCGCGCCCCGTCAACCGGGCGCGGCCAGGCATTCCCGCCGCGCGCGCCACGGCCCCATAGGTGGACGTCGAGCCGCGAGGAATCCGGTCCACCACGGCCCAAATCTCTTGGAACGCCGGATTGTCCTCAGGCAGCCCGCCGCTCCGCGCCCGCCGCTTGGACGTCGGCAGAAACAGATCGCGATGCCCTTTCGTTCCCGCCATCGCACCATCCTCCTCAACCCATCGGTGTCAATTGATAGAGACGGTTCGCAAAATGCGGTAGCGAGTCGGCTCGCCGCAAATTGCCAGCGCTGCGTCCGAGCAATTACGCTCAAGCACCTCGACTGGGTTGTGCATGACGGCTGAAACGAGTTTTCCGTCGCGCAGACTCACGACCATTTCGACCTCGAATATTTCCTTACCAACCTTAGCGGCGTATTCGGCGCCCGACTTGCTCACCTCAACCCAATTATTTTGCGTGTCAGCGACCGGGGCGCTCATCCAGGCCGCCGTCAACCTCACCTGTGGCTGCGCCGGCGGTACATGTCTCACGACTACCGTAGCGGTTCGCTCGTGAGTGTCGACGGTTCGCAAAGTCATGTCGAAATCAATCGAATCCTCGCCCAAAACGACGTACGTACCGTCGGCCCAGGAGTTTGGTCCGCCGTATTTGAAGTAGACATGGTCGCCCACGCGTTTCAGCCCCGATTGCCGCATCACCAAGGACAAATCCGCATAAAAGGTCAGCAAGTCCGTGATTGGGCCGATCAGCATCGGCTGTACCTTATCTAGCGGAGGGATCGTTATGGTGTAGTCCGGCGAGAGGGCTAGCTGTTGTCTAAATGAACGACTGGCCGGCGTTAGTTCGATTGACTCACCGTTGACCGTAAGGCCGGACCACGCGAATTCCTCGACCAATGCCCCGTTGGCGTTCTTTTTCACGGCGCCACTGGCTTGAATTGAGTATTGAATCGTCCCACGCGGGGATTGATTCGTCGCCTTCATCAGATAGCTGATGGCTTCGCCATCTTGATATCGGCGCTTGAGAGTCGGACTAGCCGACACCGTAGAAGCGCCGTCTGATGATTGAGCCGGCCTCCAGAACGCCGGCGCAAGTACGGCGAACCAGAGCACACAGAAGACGAAGGTCGAGATCTTCATTTGTCGAGACACCTCTTACGATAGGCGGCTATCGCCTCGCTGGCCCAGTCGAGTTGAGCCGTGTAGCCAAGCACGCCGCTTTTTAGCGCGAGCGTGGCCGTCAGCGGCATTTTGCTATCCGAAAAATCCCTCAGAACAGCTAGATAGGCCCGTAGTTGCTCATCCAGCGCTTCCAAAAACCGCAGCGTTTGGGCATCTGTCAGCACACCATCCATCAACGCAAATCGAAGAAGAAGCTCCTCCATCCCGCGGACAACGTCCTCCCGTTTGATCGGGCGCTTCAGCCACATTTTCAGGGCGGATCGACCCGCCGCCGTCGGCCGAAAGGTTTTTCGTTGTCGCATTCCCGAGCCAGAATCGATTCGCCCGATGATCAGCTGGCGCTCCTCCAAGCGCCGGAGCGCGGGATAAATAGCGCCGGGACTACTGCTGAATCTTCCGATTGGATTGCGCGAGAAGGTTTTTACCAAATCGTATCCGGACGAGGGCTTCTGCTGCAGGAGTCCGAGCAGCGCAAGGCCGAGCAAAGGTGTCTTCGAGATCTCGATAGTACGAATCATACTATTACGAATCGTATGATCAACAGCAGATAACCATCAACCATCCGAGGGTCGGTTGCCCGTTATCCAAATGACCCATTACCCTGATTCACTCCCAGAAGCGATAAAGTAAGGGAGGTCCGTCGGATCGAAATGGAGTGGTGTTTTTGGCTGCAGGTATCGCAAATTGGGAATGCATGGGCAAGCCGCTGCAACGCGTCGTGCGAATCCCCTTG
>DASXNP010000053.1:0-11197 GCA_036494985.1 Binataceae bacterium (SeqCode) | reverse complement strand
GAGGTGGAGCTTCAGGCGCCCAAGGTGCCTTACAAAGAGACCATCAAAGGCAAAGCCGAAGCCCAGGGTAAGTACAAGCGGCAGTCAGGTGGACGCGGACAATACGGCGACTGCTGGCTCAAGGTCGAGCCCATGACGCGCGGCGCGGGATTCGAGTTCGTCGACGGCGTGGTGGGCGGTGCGATTCCGCGCCAGTTCATCCCCTCGGTTGAGAAAGGAGTGCGAAGCACCCTGCCAGAGGGCTTTCTGGCTGGATGTCCGCTGGTCGATCTTAGGGTAACGGTTTACGACGGTTCGTCGCATGCAGTTGATTCGTCGGACATGTCGTTTCAGATCGCGGCTTCGATGGGGCTCAAGGCATGCCTGGAGAAGGCAAAGCCAATCATCCTGGAACCGATTCTATCCCTGGAAGTGGGTTGTCCCAGCGACTGCATGGGTGAGGTTATTGGAGACTTGAATTCGCGGCGTGGCAAGGTACTTGGAGTTGAGGCCAAAGGCCACAACGAAGTGATTCGCGCACTGGTGCCGATGGCGGAGCTACTGAAGTATGCTCCCGACCTTCGATCGATGACGTCGGGGCGTGGATCGTTCGAGTCGCGTTTCGATCACTATGAAGAGGCGCCGCCGAATGTCACGGAGCGGATAATCAAGGAGCATGCCGCCGCGCGCGAGAGTCGAACGCGCGGAGCGCACTGAGCCGCGCGCTGTGCGGCGGGGACCACCGCCCGATTCTGCGGCCCGGCGGAGGGCCGGCACTAGGCCTCAGGCTTGGATTGCGTAGAAGACACCGCCCCGTATCGGCTTGACCCTCAAGTCGGTTACAATCTATTAATGGCGCCGAGCGCAAAGATGCTGGTTATAGCTGGCGTTTTGCTCATCGTGGCGGGCGTGGCGCTGGGGAAGCTGCCGGGACTCGGCATGCTCGGCCGCTTGCCGGGCGACATCTACATCCAGCGCGGCAAGTTTTCCTTCTACTTCCCGCTGACCACCTCGGTCCTGATTAGCGTTACCCTAACGATTCTTTTCATGTTGTTTCGGCGCTAATCCATCATGGATGAGGAACCACAGTTTGAACCGAAGGATCCCCGTCAGGGCCTGATCGAAGCGAAGCGGCGTCGGCGCGAATATTTAGCAGTGGCGGTCGCCGCGATCGTGCTGATCGCGTTTACTCTGGCGCAGACCTCATTTCCAGAAGTTAGCTATCGCACCTCCTTGATTTCGAACCTGGCCGTCATTCTTTTGTTCGACCTGAGCTTCCTTTTGCTTGGGTTGTTGCTGTTCCTGGTGGGACGCAATTTGGCGAAGGTCATTTTCGAACGGCGCCGGGGACTGATCGGATCTCGACTGCAAGCGCGCCTGGTTGCGGGTTTCATTGCGGTCGCAATCGTGCCCAGCACGTTTTTGCTTTATGTATCGGAGTCTTTTTTGCGGGCTGACATCGAGAGCTGGTTCAGCCCAGCTTACGAGCGCGTTCTCGACGACTCGCTCGACATCGCAAAAACCTACTATCTCAACTCAGCCAACGACGCCCTGCACTATGCGCGGGTGATCGCCCAGCAGGCCGGTTCGAACCACCTGCTCGATCCGGCCCGGCGCAGTGACTTGAAGCAATTCGTTGCGGAGAAGCAGCAGGAGTACAACCTCGGCACGGTCGAGGTCTTCGGAGTAGACCGATCGCTGCTGGTGCTCGCGCTTAGCCCCAATACTCCGACCGGTGCAGGGCTCCCCCCCGATTCGTCGCTCATCGCCGGAACGCTGGCAGGACACGCCGACACCCGCACGGACCAGGTCGGCAAGTCCGATGTCATTCGTGGCACCGCGCCGATTTTTGCAACCAGCGACTCCGATAAGGTGCTCGGAGCGATCGTGGTGGACTACTTTTTGCCGCGCAGCGTGGCAAAACGAGCTGGCGCGATCTCTCATACGTTTCAGCAATATTTACAGCTGCGAATCCTCAAACAGCCGATCTTGCGCAGCTACATTCTCGTCCTCCTGCTCATCGGCCTGGTGGTCGTTTTGCTGGCGAGCTGGTTCGGGCTTTACCTGGCGCGCGGGATCACGGGGCCGATCAAGGGTTTGGCGGCGGGCACCCGCGAAGTCGCGGCGGGAAATCTTACCTACCGGATTCCGCCGGTGCGAGACGACGAGATCGGGCAGTTGGTGGAATCCTTTAACCAAATGACCGCCGACCTGCGCGATTCGGCCGCCGAACTCGAACGCCGGCGCTACTACACTGAAACGCTTTTGCGCAACGTGTCGGCCGGGGTCGTCGCGCTGGATCGCGAAGGCCGGGTGACCACGGTTAACCCCTGTGCCGAACGGCTTTTGGGAATCTCAGCCAGCGAAGCCATTGCCAATCACTACCAGGTCGCATTTCCGGGGGAGGTCGCCGCCGTACTAGACGACGTGGTCGCGCCTGATGATCGCGGCGTGGGCGGCCACCCGCGAGCTGGCGAAATCAGTCAAACGATGACGCTTGATGTCGGCGGCGGCGGGACCGAGATTATGATGACCGCCAGTCCGCTCGGCGATGACGCGCAGGGAAATCTGGGGACGGTCATTTTCTTTGAGGACGTAAGCCACCTGGCGAAGGTCGAACGCATGGAGGTGTGGCGCGAGGTCGCGCGCCGGATCGCTCACGAAATCAAGAATCCGCTGACGCCGATTCAACTCTCGGCCGACCGCATCCGCCGCCAGTTCGCCGGAAGCAGCAATGGTAGCGCGCTGATCGAGGAATGCACCCGAACCATCATCAGCGAAGTCGAAGGACTCAAGCATCTGGTCAACGAGTTCGCGGCTTTTGCACGGATGCCGCAGCTCACTCTGGTGCCGGGTGACCTAAATTCTCTGGCCGAAGAAGTGGTCGCATTGTTCCGCGAGGGGAACGATCAAGTCGAGTTTATGGTCGACCTCGACCCCGCGATGCCGAAGGTGGCCCTTGATCACGATTCACTCAAACGCGCGGTCATCAATCTTATCGACAACGGGATTGCGGCAGCTACCGGCCGAGCTATCCACAATGCCAAACCGCGACTCGAGCTGGCCACGCGATTTTCTTCCCGGGCGGGAGTTGCGACCTTGGAGGTCGCCGATAACGGGCCCGGGATCGATCCACGCTTGCGCGCGCGGATTTTCGAGCCCTACTTTTCGACCAAGCAAGGCGGGACCGGGTTGGGCCTCGCGATCGTGTCGACCATCGTCGCCGACCATCACGGATTCGTCCGGGTACGCGACAATACCCCCCGCGGAAGTAGATTTTTCCTTGAATTTCCTGTCATACTGCCGCAATCTTTGCGCAACATGAGCCGTCTTCATTCCGGCCCTGCCAAGCATCAAACTGCATTTGAGAACGAGGTAAAGCGTGGGCGAAACCATTCTGGTGGTGGATGACGAGGAGCGGATACGGTCGTCGCTGCGCGGAATACTCAGCGACGAGGGGTTTCGCGTAATCGAGACCGGCGATGCACCCGCCGCCGTAGGGATAATCGCGCGGGAGCAGCCGCGGCTCGTGCTGCTGGACATCTGGATGCCGGACCTCGACGGCATCGAACTGCTGCGCGAGATCAAAGCGCAGCACCCGCACACCGAGGTGATCATGATCTCGGGTCACGGCAACATCCAGAACGCGGTGGCCGCGACGCGGCTCGGTGCAGCGGATTTCATCGAGAAGCCTTTCTCCGCCAATGGCCTTCTGAGTTCGATCGGGCGAGTGCTGGCGCGCGATGTTGGCGGAGAACGGGTTGCGCGCAGTGCTCAGAAGCCTCCCGAGAAGCCGGCCGGGTGGCAAAGATCGGCGAGCGTTTCGGGCCGCGCACGCGCCCAATTTACCATCGCCCGTTCGCTAGTTGTCGCCGGGCAGGGCCTGCACTTGGGGTTAAAGACCGGTGTGATCCTTCATCCGGCGCCCGCCAATTTTGGAATCGTCTTTACCGCTCTGTCAGGCGACGTCGAGATCCCGGCGCGGCTGGAGAACGTCACCGATACCGGTTACAACACGACGCTAGCCAGGGGAGGGTACTCGATCCGAACGGTGGAGCATCTTATGTCGGCGCTGCATGGGCTCGGGATCACCAACCTTTTGGTTAAAGCACAAAGCGAGGTGCCGGCGCTCGACGGCTCGGCCCTAGACTTCTGTCGTTTGATTCATGAAGTGGGCCTCGATGAGCAGGATGCGAGCATCGAGCCGATCCGGGTGGACGGTCCGATTGTCATCGGAGATCCGCAGGGGGGTGAGTACATCAGGATTGAACCGGCCGAGCGGCTGATCGTCGACTACACGCTGACCTACCCTGCGCCGGTGGGCACGCAGCGGGTCCACTTTGAGCTGACGGATCCCGCCGACTACGCTCGCGAGATAGCGCCTGCGCGTACCTTTACGTTCGTGGCCGAAATGCACAAGCTGTCCGAGATGGGGCTCGCTAACGGTGGGCGCCTGGACAATGTAATCTTGGTGGACGACAAGCGGGTAGTTAACACCGAGCTGCGCTTTCCGAACGAGTTCGCCCGCCACAAAGTCCTCGATTTGATCGGCGATCTATACTTGCTGGGACGGCCGATCGTAGGGCACGTTACCGCGAGCAGAACCGGCCACTCCGACAATCTCGCACTATTGCAGGAGCTGCAAAAGGCCGCTTCGAATTGAGCGGCCGCGATCGGCCCTAAGCGGCGTCGTGATGGAACTCAAGAACAAGGTCGCAATTGTGACCGGCGCTGCCAAGCGCGTCGGACGCGCGATTGCGGAGCAGCTCGCGCACAACGGAGCCACCGTCGCGGTTCACTACCGCCGTTCGGCGGACGAAGCGGCCCAAGTCGTCAAGACGATCGCCGGGCAAGGCGGATGCGCCAAGAGCTTTGCTGCCAATCTGGAGCGGGTTAGCGAGATCGAAGCGATGGTGCGGGCGGTGGTGGCGGAGTTCGGAAAAATAGACGTTCTAGTCAACAGCGCCTCAGTGTTCCAGCGCAAGCCGATCGATGAGCTAACGGAAGCCGACTGGGATGTAAACCTCAACACCAACCTCAAGGCGCCTTTTTTTTTGGCAAAGTTTGTCGCGCCGCACATGCGAGGCCAGGGCGGGGGGAAGATTGTCAACATTGGCGACTGGGCGGGGATCAGGCCATACAACAACTACCTGCCCTACACGGTCTCGAAGACTGGGTTGATCGGTTTGACACGAGCGCTGGCTAAGGCGCTTGCGCCGGAAGTACAGGTGAACTGCGTCGCGGTGGGGCCGGTGCTGCCGCCGGAGGATTACGAGCCGGCGGAGATCGCCAAACTGGTCAAGGGCACGTTGACCGGCAAGCTTGGGTCGCCAGAGGATGTCGCTCGGGCGGTTTTATTCTTCTGCCAAGGGACGGACTTCGCCACCGGCACAACACTGGTGCTCGATGGTGGGCGCTTGATCAACTAAGAGACTGAAGCTTGGCTCCAGCCGCGGCGGGCGGTCTTTGAGCCTTGAGCCTCGATTCCATCGGCACCCAGTGTCGCAGCCTAAGCATCCGAGATTCCAAGCGCACCAATACCAGATTGCAGCGCGGCCGCGTGAGATCGCGGTTTTGGCAAGCGGCGGGCTGGACAGCTCGGTGTTGTTGGCAACACTCGCGGCAAACTATCGCCGAGTCCATCCGATCTACGTAAGGGCGGGACTCTATTGGGAGCAGTCCGAAATTTGCGCGCTGTCCCGGTTCGTGTCGGCCATGAATTCACCGCGCGTCGAATCGGCGAAGGTGCTCGAGTTACCGATGTTCGACGTGAGCGGACCGGACTGGACGACCACCGGACAGAATCCGCCGGGTTACCGCGCCGCGGTCGAATCGAACTATATCGTTGGACGCAACCTGACGCTGCTGGCAAAGGCGGCGGTGTACTGCGTCAAGGCAAAAATCGGCGAGCTCGCGATGGCGCCCTTGCAAGCCAATCCGTTTCCCGACGCGCGGCGCAAATTCTTCGCGGCCTTTGAAAAGGCGGTCGAGCTGGGAACGGGTCTCCGCCTGCGGATCGTGACTCCTTTCGCGGTCATGACCAAGGCGGAGGTAATCGCGCTTGGGCTTGCTTTACCCCTGCAATTCACGATCACCTGCGTGCGGCCGCGCGGGTTTATCCACTGCGGAGCGTGCACAAAATGCGCGGAGCGGATCGCGGGCTTCCGCGCGGCGGGAGTTGTCGACCCGACCCGATACGCAACGGCGGGTAAGCCGCGCGAGGCCGCTAAGCGCCCGAAGCGGGGGCGGGCGACTTGATGAATTCAATCTTGGCTTGATGACGCAGTCGGCGCAGCAAGGCCTTTACGGCTTCGTCCTGGTTGTAGTCGAGGATTACCAGCGCGATCTTGCTCCTGGCGTCTTTGAACGGAAGATAGGTTGCGCCGCGACGATCGGTGATCTTCATGAAGCTGTAGCCGATGTTTGATGCGATGATCTGGGAGAGCCCTCCGGTCGGCGTCGAGAACGCCTGTTTTTCGACCACCGGCGGAAGTTGACCGGGGCGGAAGTAGCCGAGGTCGCCGCCCTTAGGAGCGGAGACTGAATCGTCCGAGCTCTGGCGAGCGAGGGCGGCGAAATCTTTGGTGGCCCGTGCTTCTTCGTAGAGTTTCGAAATCCGCTCGACGGCAGCTCTCTTCTGTTCTTCGGTCGGATTAGGGGGAAGGCGCACGGCGATGTGCGAGATGCGTACGTCGCCGGGATCGGAGATGAAGAGATCTTTGTGCTGCTGATAGTAGTCCTCGATCTGCTTCTCGGTGGGCGCGACCTTCTCAGTTTTGAAGATATCGTCAAGCATCCGTTCGATTTGCATCGATTGCTCGACTTGCTTGAGCAGGAGCGGGTCAGGCGCGGCGGTCTGACTGACCGACTGGCCGTTCACGCCGGCCACCTCAAACATCCGGGCGCGCTGCGCGACCTCCATCTCCGAGACTTTCACGCCTCTGCGCTGCGCCTCCTGAATCAGCAAGGTGCGGTTGACCAGATTTTCCAGGGCGTCCTGCCACGTCGCGCGCGTCTCGGCCGTACTGGTCGCGTTGATCATCCGGGCTTCGGTTTTCGCGAAAGAGTCAACCTGCGCGAGCGTGATCGGGGTGCCATTGACGGTAGCCACGACCGGATCTTTAGGATCTGGTTTGACCAGCGGAATGATGCCGAGAAAACGTTCGTGCCAGTCCAGTCCGCTGGTGCCCGCGGTCTGCGCAAGCAGGGCAGAGGCGACTAAGAGGGTTGAGATGACGCCAAGGACAGCAGCAGGGTCCGGTAATTTGATGGCGCGCATTGGCTCGTCGACAATATCCGATACGATTGGCGATGCGAAGGCAGGAGGCTATGGTCGCTACGCGATGGACCAGCTGCGCAGGGTAAGCACGATAGTCGCGATAGTCGCGGCGTTGGGCGCGTTTGGGAGTGGGATTATTCTGTTCTTCGTGATCGAACCGCCCTTTCTCGCGCTAGCCTTCCTTGCTTGTGCTGCGATCGCGATCGGATGCTTTGCGATCGCGTGTATCGCGGCCTTCCTCGAGGAGTGAGCCAGGAACCGGGGCTGGATGATACGCGGACTTACAGGGCGGTCCGGCGGCGAAGTGATGGATCGTCCGGTTCGAATCGCCGTGCATGATTAGGATGCTCGACGAGCGAGTGCCGTAGTCGCCCAAGTGCAGGCAGAGCGCGTTGGGGCGGCCGGAGCGGGAATCAAGCTCCGTAGTATGCTCAGACAAAACGCGCGCGAGCGCTTCGCGCAGACATTCCGGATTCGGACTCATGTTAGACTTGGCGAGGTCGTAGAATTTCCGGTACGAACGACTGATTCGCGGACACTCGAAGTCGTCCAGATCGAGATTCGTCAGTAAGTGGAGGCCGGGCGAGAGCGGGGCGACTTCGATTCGGCTGGCGCCCGCGCGGTGGTAAGCGACGAAAGCTTCGTTGCGCGACGCCATCAGCAGGTTGAAAGGATTGTAATCGGAACCATTCTGGGACGCGACGTATGCGGATGCTTCGACGGGCCTGCGATGCGACAAGGCTTCGAGCGTGAGTATCCCTCGCGATCGCGCGGCGGGATTGGCCGGTAATTCCGAACGCCGATTGAGGAGCCCACAAACCAGGCCGTATGAGTTGAGGCCGAGCCAGGTGCCTCCGGCCTTGAGATCTTTACCACCCACCACGTGCGGATGATCGGCGAGAGTGCTTGGCGCAAGCGCAGGCCGCTCAAGAAATTCGTCGCGATTGGCGGCAATAACGACCGGGTATTCGGGAAAGACGCCGAAGTAGATCGCAAGAGTGCACATGGGCTCAACTTGGCAGGAAGGCAGGGCTGGCGACAAGACCGCGGTCTTTGACGCAGGCCTCGTGACTTTCGTTTGGCTTGCCGACGAGCTTCGTCTTGGGAGCGTGGTTTTTGGGCTACGCGCCGAAACCCGGCGAACTAAGCCTAGTCCACGGCGCGCCTATCTTCGCGCTCCGCTCAGCCCCGGTTCGAACCGCGCCGATCGCGGTAGATACCGCTCAGGTACAAATCTTCCACGGCCGCATCCCAGCGGCTGAGGCCTTCTTCGCTTCGCAGCGGATGGTCTAGGTAGCGATTCAGTGCAGGCTCCAGCAGTACTGGTCCCAGCACCAGGATCATCGTGAGCAGGGGTGTCCACACCGGGTCGAGGTTTGAGCGAATAAGGCCTTTTTCCTGAAGTCGGCGGTTGAGTTTTCGGCTGAGTTGCACGATTGAATCGAACAAGCCGCGCCCGACGCGATCATCTTCGAGGATGACGCGGCGCACGTAAGCGACCACCTCGGGATTTCGCCGAATGAATCCGACCACCGTTGCGCCCAAGGACAGCGTGGGGGCAGTTCTGCCCGGCGTCAAATCGCCACGGGCCAGCTCGGCCATCATGGCGCCGACGTACACGCTGACGGCGTCCTCGAGCGACCGCTTGCTGCTGAAATGATATTGGACCAAGCCGGGCGACACGCCGGCCGCCTTCGCGACTTCGCGAATAGAGGTAGCGGCAGCGCCTTTTTCGCCGAACAGCTTGAGCGCGGTGTTGCGGATCCGCGCAACGGCCGTCAGATCGGACGGTTGCGGTTTTCGTATCGGCAAGAAGTTGTACGCCCCAATCCCCGCTAAGATACGCTTGTATCGCTGACAATACAACTGTATTGTCTCTCCTGTCGTGATACCCATCGCAATTAGGCCACTACAACGCAACGAGCTTTGTGCGGCGGCGCTGCTGCTCAGCCGCGCGATGTGCGACAACCCGATCGACGTCTACGCTTTCGGCGGCGAAGCGCCGCTTCGCCGGAGATCGCTTAAGCGGTTCTATGCGCCCGTACTTCAGGGCTTGTATCGCCGCGGCCAGATTCTCGGCGCTTTTCGCGACACGGAGATGGTTGGAGTATGCGGTGTCGCACCGCCCGGCCACTGCCAGGCTACGCTGTTGGAAAAGGCGCGAATCTTTCCCGCGGTGGTTATCGGCAATCAAGCGCGTACTGTCGTGCGCGTATTGAGGTGGGCAGGGGAATGGTCGCGCCGGGATCTCTCCCAGGCGCACTGGCATCTAGGTCCGGTCGCGGTCGAGCCTGCACTGCAGGGTCAGGGTATCGGACATGCGCTGATGGCTGAATTCTGCTCCAAGATGGATAACTACGCCGCACGCTCATATCTCGAGACCGACAAAAACGAGAACGTCGAATTCTATCGACGGTTCGGCTTTACGATCGTGGCGGAAGGTCAAGTGTCTACGGTTCGCAACTGGTTCATGTCACGGCCCGCACCTGGCGCGCCATCTAGGTGGGTTGGCAAGCCTCTCCAGGAAGCTTAGTCGGAGGTAACCCATGGACAGCCGCAAAGAGCTTCGGAGTCTGTGCGCACGGACGGGATTGGTCACGATTTTGTTCTGGTTTGCCTTGAGTGCATCGCTGCGGATCGCGGCCAGTGACGAGCTGAGTCCGGTTGGAACCTGGGCGACCGACAACGGAATCTCGCACGTCAAGATCGAGCAGTGCGGCGTCAATCTGTGCGGCACTATCGTATGGTTGAAGAAGCCGCTCGGCGATGACGGAAAGGCGGCGGTTGATTCCAAAAATCCAGATTCGAACCTGCACGGCCAGAAGTTGGTGGGATTGCGGCTGCTGAGCGGTTTCGAGCAGAACAGCGCCGATCCCAATGCGTGGACGAAGGGCCACATCTACGATCCCGACGATGGCCGCACTTACTCTTGCAATCTCACCGTGCAGGACAAGAACACGCTGCGCGTGCGTGGCTATGTGGGTTTCTCGCTGCTGGGAAAAACCCAAGTCTGGACCCGGGTTCAGTAGCAGGCTGAAGCCAGCTTGGAGGGCACTCGCGTTAAACAACCGGCGGCGCAGCTAGCAGGTGGTCGGGCGGCCCGTCCGATGCTTGAAGAGCCCAGGATTAACCCGCTGGCGCACGTTCCTTGCCGCGCATCGAATGACGGCCATGGGCAAGGAGATTTTAAGCCGCGCCGCCGATAGGAAATTTTGCCGCCCGCGGTTCGACGGCGGGGACGTGGTAGGATGACCGGCATGGCCGGACGCGAAAACCTCCGGTGTGAGATCGCGATCATTGGCGGCGGAATCGTAGGCAGCGCGGTGGCGATGGCGCTCAGCGAACGCGGCGTCGGCGCGACGGTAATCGACGTCGACTTGAGCGGTCGACTGAGCTCGAGCGAACGCAATGCGGGCGGAGTACGAGCCACCTGGTGGAACCCGGTCAATATCACGCTCTGCCGAAAATCGATCGAATACTACCAAAAGATCGGCGCTGAGATAGGTCTGCGGCAGAAGGGCTATCTGGTCTTGTATGACGAACGGCGATGGACTGAGGCAGTGTCGAAACTGGCGATGCAACGCGAGCTCGGGCAGGAAATCGAGACCCTAACCGCGCAGCAGGTGAATGCGCGCGTGCCGGAGATCGATCGGCTCGAGGGAATCGCCGCGGCCACGTTTTCGCCGCACGATGGGCTGCTCAATCCAAACCTGCTGAAGGAGCACTATCGGGGACGATCGCGGGAGAATGCCCGGCCCGCGGAATATCTCGATCGCACCTGCGTTTACGCAATCGAGGGTGGCCTGGGCGAAGTGCGGCTGTTCTGCTGGCAGGATGAAGGCAGGTTGAGCGACGAAGAATTGCTACGAATGATGTCCCAGGACGAGGCGGACGCAGCGGAGGCGGGAACGGTGTTTGAAGTGGCCGCGCAGCGGGTCG
>DASXNP010000052.1:0-8329 GCA_036494985.1 Binataceae bacterium (SeqCode) | reverse complement strand
GAATGGGCCGATCCCGATCCCGAAGGAGGGACCGCTGGATGCTTTAGCGTCGCCGATACCAATCGAATAGACCAATATTCCTTGTTGGCGAGCCTGCTGGATCACTTGTTGGAGTCCCGAAGTGCTTGCCGTATCCATGCCGTCGGTAACCACCAACAGCGCCTTCTTGTCGTAGTGGCCGCGCTGCACCATCAAAAGTCCGTTAAGAATCACGTCGTAGAGGGCGGTTCGGCCAAATGCGTGCAGGAGTCCGAGCCTGCTCATCACAAGGGAATGATCGGTCGTGAACGGCTGCAGCAAGAACGGCCGATCGGAGAAGGCGAAGAGAAACACGTCGTCTTTGTCGTTTAAGTCCTGAAGGAACTGGGCGATCGCAGCGCGGGCCTGCTCAATCTTAGGGTGGTCCGCCGGCTGGTCCATGCTGCCCGAAGTGTCCACCAGGATACCGACCGAGACCGGTGCGTTGAGGTCGCGGCGGAAGAACTGCACCGGGCGCTGCTGCCCGTTTTCAAAAACTTCAAAATCTTCTTTCTTCAGTCCGGTGACGTAGCCGCCCGCCGGATCCGTAACGGTAACGGTCACCTGCGCATAGCCAGGTTGCGCTTTTAACTGTTGCGGCGCGATCTCGAGTTCTTGTTGCTGAGGCACCAACGGCTTGAACTCTTGCGGCTGCTGATTTTGTTGGCGCGGCGACACTGGCAGTTCCAGGGTAGTGGACCCGGAATTCTGATTGCGGGGTATGATCAAATTCGGGGCCGAGCCCCCTTGTTGCGCGGACGCGGCCGACCCGAGGAGCGCCAAGGCAAGAATAAGCACCATCGATAGGCTTTGCTTCCGAGGTCCGGACACTTTGCGCAATCTGGTTGGCGGGTTCATGGTAGACAGCATTAGTCGCTCATCCACAATTTTCCTATTCCTGCTCATCAGGGGCAACCCACCGCGTAAAGTGCCACTCCATTACCGATAAGACGCACAACCGGCCGGCAAATTCGATCGGATCACATTTCACACCCCAATTGGCTGAAATTGTTCTAGATCGGCCGCTTTTGCAATTAAGCGACCTCCATCCGACCCGAAGCGTCTTAAAACGGAGGTGGCGTAGTCATTACCTCTGAAACGGTGATCAAGGGTCGGGCTATCGGAGGATCATCGATGGCGGGAGAGGTGGTAGACTCGCGAAGTGCCTCTGAACGAGGTTCATCCCACCTTCCCGATCGTCCCTTCGTCGGCCGAGCCGACGGGCTCGAACGAAGAGAATGACGCAGGGTACCGCACCGCCGCGCATACCGGGCCTCGTCGTTCTCGGGTTTTCTAGCTGTAGCCGAGGAGCCGTACCTTAACGTACAGCTGCAAGCCTGAGCGAACTCACCTCTTCAGAGTCGTCGCCTCGGCGCCTTTCGCGGTCATTGTTATAAAACTCGACCCTCGCCCGCCATGGGCGAACCTCAGCGATGCCTCAGGAAGGCTGATCGGCGTTGCCGGCCGATGTGCACCGCGGCATGAACGCGCGAGCTGACCGTCATCTCTGTTTACGGATCAGAAAAAGATTATGCCCGAATTAAACGACAAGGACGCGGCGCACAAGGATCGTCTCAAGGGGTTGATGAAGGGCTTGCTACCGCCGCGCTTGACGCATTGAGCTGATGCGCTGCGCTCGACCTAAGTACAATCGTTGCTTGAACACTCGTTTAACACCTACGATGTGAGACTGCCCGCGATTGCGCGGCACCGGTAGGGAGTTAAGGAATGAAGTTTGGAATTTTTATGGCGCCGTTCCATCCGGTCGGTGAGAACCCAACGTTGGCCTTCGAGCGCGACATGGAGCTTATCGAATGGCTTGATCAGCTCGGCTTCGACGACGCCTTTATCGGTGAGCATCACTCGTCGGGGTGGGAGACCATCTCGTCGCCGGAAATCTTTATGGCGGTGGCGGCGACACGCACCGAGAGGATCAAGCTTGGCTCTGGGGTGGTCAGCATCCCGTACCATCACCCGTTTCACACGGCGAACCGTTTCGCCTTGCTTGACCACCTAACCCGCGGCCGCGTGATTCTCGGATGCGGCCCCGGCGCACTGGCCGCCGACGCCCACATGATGGCGATCGACACGACCACGCAGCGCAATCGCATGGTCGAGGGCGTCAAGACCATCGTCAGGCTCTTCACGGAAGAGGGCAAAATCACGATCGACGGCTCATGGTTCAAGCTTCAAGATGCGCATCTCCAGATTAAGCCGTACCAGAAGCCGCACATGCCGATTTATGTCGCCAGCACGATCTCTCCGTCAGGGATGGTCGCGGCGGGACAGCTTGGGTGCGGCGTGCTGTCGGTTGCCTCATTCGCTCAGGGTGGGTTGGACGACCTCAAGGCGCGATGGGCAATTGCGGAAGAAACCGCGGCCGAGAATGGCAAGACGGTCGATCGCAAGAACTGGCGCCTGGTGATGCCGGTGCATCTCGCCGAATCGAAGGGCGAAGCGATGAACGATGTGCGCAAAGGCGCGAACCTTTGGATTCAGGAGTACTTCCTGAAGACGCTTCGGCAGAACATGGCGTTTGAGGATGTGCCCGGACAAAAGATCGAAGACATCACTATCGACAGGATGGTCGGACGGGGCGGCGCGATCGTCGGCACTCCCGACGACGCGATCGCGAAGATTCGCGAGCTGGAACAGGCCTCCGGCGGCTTCGGCGGAATGCTGATCCTGGCCAACGATTGGGCTCCGCGTGAGAAGATGCTCAAATCATACGAGCTGTGGGCGCGTTACGTCGCGCCGCAGTTCCAGGGATCGATCACGCAAATCGCTTACTCCAACGAATGGGCGCGCGAACGCGGCGAGATGCTGTTCAACAACGCGATGAATGGAATTCTGACGGCTATGAACGACTATGCAACCAAGAAGGCCGCCAAGGGCGAGGTCGTTCCCGAACTGATGCATCAGATGCCGAAAGCAACGCGTTAGACTTCCCCTCCATCAGGCCAAGCTAACCGGAGAGCGCCGAACACGACGCTCCCGCCTTTGCGCGCCCACCAGCCCTGGACTCGCAATTAGATAGGGGCGCTTACGATTTAGCGGTGTTCGGGTTGCTCGAAAACTCGGCTTTAGCCGATTTTAGCAGTGCTGGCTCGGCAAGCAGATCGTAGGCGGTCAACGCCATCATTTTCGCGACCTTGATCATAGCCTCGTAACCACGATCGGAGTTCGCGTGTTTGACGAACGAGTCTTCGTGGCAGTTGCCCTGCCCCGGATCGGCGATCTTGAACAAGGGATGGATCGAGGGGACAACGTAACTGACGTCACCCATGTCGGTGCTGCCGGCAATGGATTCCGATGGAGACTCCGTGATGGGCACGCCGAGTGCGAGGCCGTGCGCCTGATAGCGGCTCGCCATGCTGAGGTTGTTGATCACCTCCTTGTAGGTGGCCGGCAGGGGCTCTTGCTCGAGCCTCGTGCCGGTGGCGAGCGCGGCCGCTTGCGCGCATCGCACGACGCGCGCGGCTATTTCAGCCGCGTACCCGCTCGTCGGCGCGCGGGCGAGAAACTCGCACGCTGCCAACACCGGAATGATATTCACCGCCTGTCCGCCATTGGTGATGATCCCATGCAGCCGCGAGCCGTCTTTGAAATGAAGCCGGGCCGCGTCAACGCTTTGAAACGTCTGGATCACCGCCGAGAGCGCGCTCGAGCCAGCCCAGGGCGCACCCGCCGCGTGCGCCGCTCTGCCATGAAACGTCAGCCGAAAGTGATTGCAGGCGAGCGCGTTAATGGTTGCATAGTCGTTGTTGGTCGGATGCGCCATCATCGCTGCGTCGATTTCCCTGAAGCTACCGGCTTCGAGGAGCCGGATTTTTCCTGCACCGCCCTCCTCCGCCGGACTACCTAGAATGGTGATGGTGCCCTTGAGAATATCGCGATTGCGAGCAAGCCCCACCGTCGCGGCCAGCGCCGCCGCCGCGATCAGATTGTGGCCGCACGAATGGCCATTGGGCAGCGCGTCGTATTCGGCGAGAATCGCGATGTTCGGCCGGCCTTGGCCGAAGCTCGCACGAAACGCGGTTGGCATCGCGCCAGTGCCACGCTCGACTTGAAGCCCGAGATCGCCGATCGCTGAGCATAGAAGCCCAGCGGCGAATTGCTCTTCGAACTTGAGTTCCGGTTTGGAGTGAATCTGGCGGCTGATTCCGATCGCGGTGTCGCGATACCGATCGATCGCACCACAGATCTGGTCGTAGGCATTCACGCTAACCTCCGGCTCGGCAACCTTCGGCTATACATGCTCAAGGCCTGGTGCGGAGCACAAGTGCACCGCCGCCCACCAAGTCGAATTGCCGCGAACCCGAAGCACGCTAGGTTTGGAACGGTAGGGCTTTTCGATTGGAAACCGGGCCGACTAGCCGCAACCGCAGGCACCGCCGCAGCATCCGCCACGTCCCCCCGATTTCACCGTCGCCGGCGGCGCTTGCGCCGTTGACGACGAAACGCCCGAGGTGAACACCGACATCTCGCGGCTCAGCCGGGAGCCGCTACAGTGCGGGCAGTAGGTAAGCGGATCGTTCGGGCGCACCAGCGCTTCAAAGGAACGGTCGCAATCGACGCATCGATACTCGTAGATCGGCATTGGTTTGAGCTAATCATCCCCCAACGGTTGTGCATACTCGACCAGCACTCCGCGCGTCGCCTTTGGGTGGAGAAAACAGATCATTCCGGCCAGTCCGAGGCGTGGCTTCTGATCGATCAGCGGTAATCCCTTACCGCGCGCGGTCTCCAGCTCGCCCACCACGTCATCGGTCTCGAAACATAAATGATGCAATCCACCGCCGCGGCGCGAGAGAAACTTTCCCACGCCGTTGTCGGGCGAGAGCGGTTCGAGCAGCTCGATCTCGCTCTCGCCGACCCTGAGCAGAGCCGCTTTGACTCCCTGCTCCTCGATGATTGCACTCTTCGTCAAATAAAGCCCGAGCGCGTCGCGCCAGAATCGAAGTCCCTCCTCCATGTCCGGCACAACTACGCCGAGGTGATGGATTCGCTTCAGCACCGCGGCACCTAACCGCTCGAATTGAGGCACTTGGCCCGCTGGAGCGCATTCCACTTGTCCTTCATCTCTGGAGTGCCGAGATTGGGATGCTCCGAGCGAGTAACGGCCAGCTTGCTGCAGCCGTCAACCTGCTTGCCCTGCTCGAAGTTGATCGTCGCAATATTGTACTTGGCTTCATACCAGACGTCGTCCGACTCCGCCGCAGTCGTCTCCACGGTGGTCCAGAGCTCCAGTGCACTCTTTAGATCCTTCTTGGACTGCGCAATGCGCGCCAAACCCGCGTTCGCGTCGGGGGACGAAGGGTCAGCCTTCACCACCTGATTGAAGATAGCCTCGGCCTGATCCTCCTGGCCGATTCGCTGGTAGGCCTTGCCGAGAATTGACAGCGTGCCGGTTAAGTTCTTGGCCTCCATCTTGCCCGACGTCACGCGATCTTCGAAGTATCCGTATGCGATCGCGGTCAGCTTAGCGTCGGCGACTGCTCCTTGCTTATCGCCGGCGTTGGCTTTGGCCTCTGAGGCGCGCCAGAAATCAAGCCCGAGTTCCTTCATGAAATCGTTGCTGGAGCCGCTCGCGTCGGCGTGCGCGATCATAACCTTGAGGAAGGCCCCGAGCTCGTCGTACTTGCCCAGCCGGTCCAACGCGTCGATTCGCATCTCGGCCACGTCCGTGAAGCGGTCTTTCATCGACGGAAATTCGGTTTCGTAGTTGTTGAGCAGAGTTGCGATCTGATTGTAGTCGGGCTTGGGCTGGGTCTTGAGTAGACTGGTCAGCATGAAAATCGCGCGGCCTTTGTTTTCATGCAGATTGTTGCGCAGCGCGGCGTTCCTCGCCGAGCGTTCCGCGGCCGGCACGAGCTTAAGGGTCTCCTGCAAGGCCACAATCGCATCTTTGCGCACTGCGTCGCGATCGATGCTGCTGGGAATCGGTTTGCCCTTGGCGTCCTTCGCGTTGCTGGCCGCTACCAGCGCCCGATAGTCGCACTCCGCCTGGTTGTAGCAGGCCTCTTCTTGGAAATCGGCGTTACCGGTGACCTGAGCATACATCTTGGCGGCTTCGGGGTAGTTTCCGGCGCGCTGCAGTTTCTCGCCCAATCGATAGCGTGGCTCGTAGGCCCATTCGCCCTTGGGGTAGGTCTTCAGATAGTCCGCCGCCGCCGCGCCCCACTTGTTTTCGAGGTCCGCGTTCTTGCTGCCGCTCTGCTCCCATTGATCAAACGGGATCTTAAAGCGCATGTACGAAGCCCATTGCGCGTCCGGGTTTCCCGGCTGCTTGGCAAGATCACTCAGAAGCTCTTCGACCTGGTCGTAGCGCTTCTCGTTGTAATATATCGTAGCGGCGAACTTGTATGCTTTCGGATACTTCCCGCTGCGCGCCGCATCCAGAAAGTATTTCGCCGACTGATCGTACTTCTTCTCCGAATAGAGAACGTTGGCGAGGAACCACTTGTCGAAGGCGTCGCCGTTGCCGAACTCCGCGATCGGATCGCGTACCGTTTGCGCAACCGCCGCCTGTGACGCCGCCCAGCCGGCCTTGTCATTCTCCAAGCCCCTGATCACTGCCGTCGCCTGCTGGTGATACTCGGCTTTTTTTGCCGGATCGCTGGTTGATCCCTCGGCTTTGAAGAGCGAGGTCAGATGAAGCATCTTCGGACCGAGACCGCTTCCGCCCCCGGATACTGCGGTCGCTGCATTCATCGCTTTGGCAGCGTCTTCGGTCTTGCCCATAATCGCGTAAGTGGTCGAGAGGCCCTGCTGCGCGGCGGCATATTGATGGGTCTGCGGTCCGTCGGCGATTACCGATTTGAAATCCGCTACGGCCTTGTCCAGTTCGGCGCGGTCGTAGCGGCCGAGTTCGCGCTCGCAATAGGCGCGGCCCAGGATGTTCTCGCGCAGCAGTTCCGGCTGAACGATAACCAGCGTGCTCTCGGTAAATCCGTCGATCGCTTCATTAAGCGCCTTCTTCGCCTGCGATGGATTGTCGCTAAAAATAGAGGTCGCACCTTGGAACCTCAGCCAGGAAAGCGGGTATTGCGCCTGCAGCGAGAGCTGCTCCGGCACGGAATAGTCGCACTCGCTGCCGTTCTGCATCGAGTTGATGCAATCTTCCTTCTTCTGCTTGTAACCCTCGTACATCCTGTTCAGCATCCCTTCGAGCCGACCATAGATGCCGACCAGCGCGCCCCGGTCTCCGGCCTTTTGCGCGACCTTCGCGAACCCTGTTTCCAAGTCGTCGAGCTTCTGGATCACGGACGATGCGGAGCTCTGATTCGAGAGCGCCGACTGAACCTGCGGCTCCATCGCAGACACTTCTGCATTCAAGGATTCGACGCTCTGGGCATGCGCCCGAATCGCAAGAGTCATCGCGCCAACAGCCAGCAGGAGGGCTGCAACAGCGCGCTTACTGAACACGGATTTCATTTTATAGATACCCCACGAAAACCCCAAAACTAACCGGATAGATAATGATAAATTGTGCTAAAAGGTCAAGCCAAGAGTTTTGACAAGATCCGGAATCTGACCCAGCGATCGCACCGCTGGGACCGCGGGAAGCGCGTCGGGGTCGGTCCCCGCCTTCACCAGAATCGCCCTGATGCCGGCAGTTTGCGCCCCTACAACATCGAGCGCGATTGAATCCCCGACGTGCACACACTCCAAGGGCTTTAGGCGATGTTTTGCAAGCGCTAGGGCGAATATTTCGGAAGCCGGCTTGGCGTACCCGGCCTCCGACGAGATTGTAGTCGAATCGAGCAACGCGCCCATACCCAAGCCGCCCAGCACTCCATGGACACGATAATCAAAATTCGAGATCACGCCGACGATTAGTCCCTCATCCTTAAGACGTTGCAGCGTGGGAATCGCTTCAGGGCAAGGCTCCCAGGTAGCGGGCTCGCCAAAAATGGCGAACAACCGGTCGAAATAGGCTTCGAAATCGGCAAACTCGCCGATCTGCGTGAAGGTCTCGGCCACCCGCTGCCGCCACCACTCGCGCTCCAGGCGGCGCAATTCTTGAGTCCGGTGGCCGGTCCCGAACGCCAGCGCGGGGGCGGATCCGAAAGCGTTGCGAAAAGCGGCACCGACTTGCCGCGCGTCGGCATCAACGCCGAACTGGCGCGCCAGCTCCGCATAAATCTCCGCTACCGGAAGGCGGCTTTCGAACAGAGTTCCAGCGGCATCGAAGAAAACGGCTTTCAGCATTGACTCAGTCGTGCAGCTCGCGCGCCGATCGTTCTTCCTGAACCCCGTCCCATACCTGGATCAGCGTCCCGAAGGCCGAGCGTGGCGAGATGAAGAA
>DASXNP010000051.1:0-6759 GCA_036494985.1 Binataceae bacterium (SeqCode) | reverse complement strand
ACGCCTTCGCATGTATCCTGGGCGGGCCGAACGGCCGCACGTTGTTCGTCGCCACGGCCGAGAACTCCGATCCAGAACAGTGTCGTCAGAAGCGCACCGGAAAGATTGAAATCACCGAAGTAGAAGTGCCCCACGCGGGCCTGCCGTGAAGCCTCGGGCGCTGGGCGCGTTCGCATTCGTAATCGAGAGTGATGAGCCTGAACGGTAGCACCGAAGCTTTTCGCTTGCGCTACAAGCGCTTCAAGAAAGCAATCGCTCCTCATATCATTTTATCTGTGGTGACATTCTGTTCGACGTTGCACATGATGGTGTCCGCGGCGAGCCCTGCCGCGTGATAATTCGCCACAGTCGACGAAAGGTTGCTCTAATCGCGTACATAAAATGGGGTAAACCATTACGAGTGAGTTGATTCGCGACACCGACGTCCTCATCGTCGGCGCGGGGCCGACCGGTCTAGTGTTGGCCCTGTGGCTGGCACGGCTCGGCGTGCGCGTCAGACTCGTCGACAACACGGCGGAACCAGGGACAACATCGCGCGCGCTTGCAGTGCAGGCCCGTACGCTCGAGCTGTACAGCCAGATTGGTCTCGCGGAGGCGGTGGTCGAGGGTGGACGGAGGGTCGACGCCGTGAATCTCTGGGTATCCGGCAAGAAGGCCGCACACGCCGTTTTCGGCGATATGGGCGCTGGCCTCAGTCCGTTCCCTTACGCGCTGATCTTTCCGCAAGACGAGCATGAGCGGCTGCTGATCGACCGCTTGGCGAAGGCCGGCGTCGAGGTCGAGCGCCGGACGGAGCTCTTGGATTTTGATGATGGTAAGGATGGCGTGGTCGCGCACCTGAAGGGGCCGGATGGGTCACCGCGGACGTGCAAGGCAGGATACATTGCCGGGTGTGACGGTGCGCATTCCACCGTGCGCGAGGCGCTCGGGATCGGTTTTCCGGGCGGGGCATACGCGCACCTCTTTTATGTTGCCGATGTGCAGGCCCGCGGTGCGACGATGAACGGCGAGCTGCACGTCGCATTGGATACGACCGATTTTCTAGTAGTCTTCCCGCTGAAGGACGAGGGCCGTGCGAGGCTGATCGGCACAGTGCGCGAGGAAGCCGAACGCCAGCATGAGAGCCTCTCGTGGAACGACGTAAGCAAGCGCGTGATCGAGTCGATGTGCGTGGACGTCGAGCGCGTGAACTGGTTCTCGACCTACCGTGTATATCATCGGGTCGCAAATCATTTCCGTAAGGGTCGTGCATTTCTGCTCGGTGATGCTGCGCACATCCACAGTCCCGTGGGTGGGCAGGGTATGAACACCGGCATCGGCGACGCGTTGAATCTCGCATGGAAACTCGCGGCGGTTCGGCATGGGCGTGCGGACGCTTCACTCCTGGACAGTTACGAGCCAGAACGGATCGCCTTCGCCCGGCGGCTGGTCGCGACGACTGATCAAGCCTTCACGGGGGTTACTAGTCGCGGGGCGATTGCCCGCTTGGTGCGACTGGACATCGTGCCGCTCGTGATCCCGTATCTCTTTAAGCTCATGGCGGTGCGACGCTTCATGTTTCGAACTGTCTCACAGACGCTGGTTCACTACCGTGGAAGCGGCTTGAGCGAAGGACGCGCTGGAACGGTCCACGGCGGCGACCGTTTGCCATGGGTGAAAGCCGACGGTGTCGCTGATGAAGACAACTTCAGGTCGTTAACCTCGCTGGACTGGCAGGTCCATGTGTATGGCGACCCCCTGACCGAGCTCCGGACGGCGTGCGAGATGCGAAAGTTACCGCTGCACGCCTTTCCATGGCGCGCGAAGATGGGTCGGATCGGCCTGCGGCGCGGTGCCGTCTACCTTGTGCGTCCTGACGGCTACGTCGCCCTGGCAAATCCCGAGGGCAGCGCCACGGCGCTCACGTCGTATCTCGACGCACGCAAGCTCCACGCACCGATATTCGCCTAGGACAAGCTTTCGAATCGCATGCGCTGAGCGCGCTGCGATACGGCCCGAGCTCTAAGGCACTGAGGTCGCCGGATCCCAGACAGTAGGAGGCAACCTCGACTGCAAAGGATGGGTGTGCCTCCGGAAAGCACGCAAAGATAAGCAGTTCGCGTTCAGTTTGTTTTGGGACCTCTGTGCACGAGTCGATCCTAACCTTCAGAACTTCTCCGGCCATTTTCTGGCACCGTGGAAGATTCGAAGAATCTCCGCTGTTTCACCGCGAATCCGGTACGGAACCACGTAAGGTATACCTGCGATCACCAGCTCGCGGGTGCCCGGAACGCGTCCGGGCCGGCTCAAGGCAGGATGGGCGGCAAGTCGGTCCACGCTCGTCGCGATGCGCTCCATTATTTGCGCGGCCGCTTCCGGATCATCACGCGCTATGTACTCCGCCTCCTCATCGAGGTTTTTAAGGGCGCGCCTAAGCCACCTGACCTGCACCGCGTCTCCACTTCCTCATCACTGCCTGGACCTCTTCTTCGCGGGCGAAATCTCCCGTGTCGGCCTCTTTGAGTGCAGCTTTGATCTCCCCGATCTGCCATTCGTTCAAATCAACGTAGGCGCGGATCGCCTCCGCAGAGACGTAGGATTTGGTGCGGTCTTGGCGAGCTTCTCGAGCCGAACCTTGGTCTTGCGGTCAACCCGTATCGTCATTACTTCAGACATCCGTGTATTCTCCTGTACACATCGCCATACAGCACGGCCACCGCTCGATCTACCAGCGTGGCGGATTCTCACCGCTCAAGCTCTTCGTCGGTTAGCCAGGATTCGGGGTCACGGGCTCGTACGATCCAGCACCGCGACGTCCAGAGAGCCGCGCGGGCAGCGGCCCGAGGCTGCGCGCATCTCGGGAATCAGGTTCCACCGACCGCCACGAACGGCACGCCGGCGCGAGCGTGGCGCCCAAATCTTTCCATGTAACGCGCTCACGCCATGAGACTCCTTCGAATCGTTGCTTTGACGTGTTCCCGCAGCGTCCTGAGATCAAAGCATCCCGGATCGATCAGCCATTGCATCGCTACCCCGCGTACGATTGCTACGCAAGCCGCGGCTTCGTTGACGGGATCGACCTTGCGATCGATAGTTCGATCCTCGATGCCACGCTTGATGCACTCTTCCACCATCGAGCGCATCGATTCATTGATCTCAGCGAACACTTTACGGATCTCAGGAACCGGTCCGAGTGCCTCCCCCATCAGGACATAGAGCGCACGCAGGCGCGACTCACGCGCGGTCAGCTCGTTCAAGTAGACGTCAGCCCAGGTGCACAAAGCTTCGAGCCCGGGACGCTTCTGGATCGCGGGATGCATCTGATCATCCCAGAAACGATTGATGATCCGGTCCACGAGCGCGCGCAGCAGACCTTCCTTGGAGCCGTACCGATAACTGACCAGCGCGCCGCTGTAACCCGCGTCGGCGCCGATCTGGGCGAGGGTAGTGCGGAAGTAACCCTGCTTTGCAATAAGCTTCACCGCTGCGCGCATGATCATCTTGTCGGACTGCTCGGTCCGCTCGGCTTGGGTCCGCCGCGGTTTCTCGAATCTTGCGATTGCGACCGCCATCATTTCGCCATCATTTGCGGCGTCCTCGTCTCCGGATCAGTTTCAATCTCGTGCGAGCAGGTCGGCGACTAAAACGCATCGGGACCGCGCCCGATTTGCTCGAGCTCTTGACGTGTGTACGAGCCAAGGCTTCTGAAATCGAGTTCGGTGTAATTCCTGATCCATCGAAGCGCGATCCCGAACGACAATTCGTAGCGCTCACCGAACTTAGGATCGGCGCGATGGTCGAGTCGGGCGATGATATCGCGGCGTTCTTCTTCCAAGATCGCTTTCACGAGCACCTGGGTGTGAGGTTTCTCGGTGTCATCGGAGCGGCTTTCATGAAGCAGCCGCTGCGCGGTTTGGGCAACCGAGATTCTCGCTGTCGCGAGATCCTCCATCAGCGCGGGCCGCGCGCCGGGACGGCCGGCAAGGCTGTCGATCCCCTTTGCGCCGCGCCCGCGCATCCACCCTTCGAGATACTCAAGAAGGGTGCGTAAGTTGCGACGCGTTCCCTCTTCGGTAATCGAACCTGCGGGAGTTTCGATCACAACCGGAAAGTTCGCGGGCTCGCTCATCTCGCGGGTCGGCTTCCAACCGCTTGCGTCAAGCTCGATAAACGGCCGCGCCGCTGCGGCCATATGATGAATGTGCGCGACCCATGCCCGGCGAAACCCCTGGCGCGCTTCCCATTCCTTGTCAGCGCGGATCGCTGCGGCAGCCTGACGATTCACTTCTGCGTCGCGACTGGGCAGCGCGGTTGCCATCCCGCCGATCGGAACTGCACCGTGTTTCAGACACACCGCAGCCAGTCTGCGGAACAGATTGGCAAGGAACGGCGTCTGCTTGATATCGATGTTAAACCGATCCGGCCAGACCGACTCGGGATCGGTCATCGCGTATTCCATCAGGCTCGCTTTCAGATCCCAGCGCGCAGCGTTGAGCCCGGCCGCATATGGGCCGAGCGCGAACAGCATCTCCTCCATCTCGAAGGCGGCTGGCAGCGATTCGATCAGTATTATCGCGCGCAGCGGGACGCTTTGGAGATAGGCCAAGCGCGTGCGCGCGAGATCGAAGAGGTCGCGGTAAAGCCGAACCTCGTCCACCGATTCGCACTTGGGCAGATAAAAGTTAATCGACTCGCCGCGCTCCGCATGAAGACGACCCGCATGGAAGAGCGTCGCCGCAATTCCGAGCAACGTCGCCGATAGTGGGCGGCCCTCGATAGTCAGTTCGGGTTCATCCAGATGAAGTCCGCGCTCCCGATGCATAAAGAAGGGCAGCGCGCCGGTTTCGAGCCGATAGCTTTTGCCGCGCGCGGAATCGAGCGCGCAGAGTGTGCCAGCGAGCGCATCCCTGCGGTTTCGCGCGGCCTGGATCGATTCCGCCAGGCTATGCCCGCCGGAATCCTCGTCGTCGTCGAGATACCCGGCCGCGCGCACACCGTCGAGTCCGGGGTTTAACGCCTGGACCATCATCGACGCGATCGAAGCCGGTCCCGAGATTTCGATGCCGGGCGTCCGCAGTCGATTTGGAAGGGCAGGGACATCCCAGGGTTCCGCGGTGGCCTGGCTCGGAGCAAGCGGCCGAGGGGATTCTTTCCCGTTCAAAGCGCGCTTAAGGCGCTCGGCATGGGCCTTTCGCACAGCGATTACGCGGTCGCGAAAGCTGGTATCCAAGGCCACCAGGAAATCGAGAAACTCGAAGGTGAGAATCTCCGCGGATCCCGCAAGCGGCGGTGATTCGACGCGTGGAACGCTTTTCATAGGTCCCCGGAACTTAGCACAGATACTGGTCGATGAACAAGTATTTACTGTTTGACCACTCAATAAAAGTTTGCTAGGAGCTTGGTCCATGGCAGACCCCGACTTCACTCAATTCAAATTGGTGCCTAAAGGCCACGCTTTCGAGGAGTTCCACCAAGGCCAAATCTTCGAGCATCATTGGGGACGCACCATTAATACCGGTGACAACTCCTTGTTTACCACCGCGACGCTTGCCCACTGTCCGCTCTACTTCAACGTGGAATATGCCAAGGCTCTCGGCCATCCCGACGTGGTGGTTAATCCGTTGCTGGTCGCGTGCATGGTGGTCGGAATCTCCGTCGAAGACTTGAGCGAAGCGGGCGGCCCGTTCCTCGGCATTAACGATCTCAAGTTTGTCCGTCCGGTTTATCCCGGCGACACCCTGACTGCTCGAAGCACGGTGGTATCGACGCGCGAATCTTCAAGCCGCGGCAATTTCGGCATCGTCACTTGGCAGACCGAGGCACGCAATCAGCGCGATGAACTCGTGATCACCTACCAACGCACCAACCTGGTAGCGAAGCGCAGAGGAGCACCCCTGTGAGTTACATGACCGACGAACGGCGAATGATTCAGCAGGCCGCGCGCGAGTTCGCCATGAACGAGGTGCTGCCGCTTGCGAACAAGCTCGATCCCGAGCAGGGCGATATCCCGATGGCGCTGCGCGACAAGCTTGCCGAGATGGGCTACTTCGGAATCGTCATCCCCGAAGAATACGGCGGTCTCGGTATGGGTGCGTTCGAGTACGTGCTTATCACCGAGGAACTGGCGCGGGCATGGATGAGCGTCGCGAGCATCATCGCTCGCGGCAACGGCCTCGGCGGTGGATTCAGCGAGGCGCAGAAGCGCGAATATCTGCCCAAGATGGCGCGCGGCGAATTTCTCGGCGCTGCGGCGCTGTCGGAGCCCGACGCCGGCTCCGATCTTGCCAACGTCTCATGCAAAGCGACTCGCGATGGCGATAGCTGGGTGCTAAACGGCACCAAGACCTGGTGCACGTTTGCCGACGGCGCAGATTTCATTTCCGTGCTCGCGCGAACCAGGCAGCCCTCCGATCCCAAGCATCGCCACGAGGGCATCAGCCAGTTCCTGGTCCTAAAAGAGCGCGGCAAGTTTCCGCCAGGGTTGACGGGATCGCCAATTCGAAAGATCGGCTACTTCGGCTGGAAAACCTTCGAGCTGCATTTCGACAATCTTCGAATTCCCGGGGATGCATTGCTCGGACGGGAACGCGCGGGCGGTGGCGAGGGCAAAGCATTCAAAGCCACGGTTAGCGGACTGGAGGTTGCACGCGTGCACACGGCGGCGCGCGCGATCGGCCTGGCCCGGGGCGGGCTTGAGGACGCGATCACCTACGCACAACGCCGCGTTGCTTTTGGTCATCCGATCGGAGATTTTCAGGCGATTCGATTCAAAATTGGCGA
>DASXNP010000050.1:0-9059 GCA_036494985.1 Binataceae bacterium (SeqCode) | reverse complement strand
AAGCCGAGGACCTCAAAAAGAAGATTACCGAGGCCGGCGGAAGCGTCGAACTAAAGTAGGAGTTGTCGGGTAACGATCAAATCTCATTGCGGTTACTCGCTAATATGGTTGGCCGGAGGCGGCGGGCGCGGCGTTCACGCTCCGGCGGGTCAGTTGGTCGGCGTGGAGCCGGCCGCTTTTCATAGGCACGAAAACGGCGCGCCACTATAAGGCGCCCGAAAGTTACTCGGCCTGCACAGCCGCGCGCAAAGTGAAAAATCGCCGCTGCGCTCGCCGAGTGAGGTAAAAATGACTCAGCAGTCGCAGGTCACAAGCAACCTTCGCCTTCGCCGCTCTTTCGGCAAGATCAAGAAAATCATCGATATCCCGAATCTCATCGAGATCCAGAAGCGTTCCTACGATGAGTTCCTTCAGCGCGATGTCGCAGTCGAGCAGCGCACCGACACCGGACTTCAAGGCGTGTTCAAGTCGGTTTTCCCGATCAAGGATTTCAACGAGACCGCCTCGCTTGAATTTGTCGCCTACGACCTCGGTACGCCCAAATACGACGTCGACGAATGCCACCAGCGCGGTATGACCTTCGCCGCGCCGCTGAAGGTCAAGATTCAGCTCGTCATTTGGGACGTGGAGGGCGGTCGCCGCTCGATCAAGAACGTCAAGGAGCAGGAGGTCTACTTCGGCGAGATTCCGCTCATGACGCGCAATGGCACCTTTATGGTCAACGGCACCGAGCGCGTCATCGTTTCGCAGCTTCACCGTTCACCGGGCGTGTTTTTCGAGCACGACAAGGGCAAGACCCATTCTACCGGCAAGCTGCTCTACTCGGCGCGCGTGATTCCCTACCGCGGCAGCTGGATCGATTTTGAATTCGATCCGAAGGACGTTCTGTACGTTCGCATCGACCGGCGGCGCAAGTTTCCGGCTACCGTGCTGCTACGCGCGCTGGGAATGACCACCGAGGACCTGCTGAACTACTACTACAAGAAGGACGTGATCCTGCTAGATGGCAAGCAGCCGGCCAAACAGTACAACCCCGACCTTCTGATCGGCACGCGCGTCAGCCGCGACGTCAAGGATCCGAAGTCGGGCGAGCTCATCGCGCGTGAGGGGCGCAAGTTCAACAAGGCGTCGCTCCGCTTGATGGAGGCGGCAAAGATTACCGAGGTTCCGATCTCGCTCGACGAGCTTAGGGGACGGGTCTCGGCCCACGACGTTGTGGACCCGTCTACCGGCGAAGTGCTGTTGCAGACCAACGAGGAGCTCACCGAAGAGAGCTATGAAAAGCTCAAAGCACACGGGGCCAAAAAGATCGAGGTGCTTTTTACGGATGATCAGGTTGCGGGCGGCTCGCTGCGCCTGACCCTGGCGCAAGACAAGCTTACCACCCCCGAAGAGGCCGTGGTCGAGATCTATCGGCGCCTGCGGCCGGGAGACCCTCCTACCAAGGAGACCGCGACCTCGTTCTTCAACAACTTGTTCTTCAACGCCGAACGCTACGATCTATCGCGGGTCGGACGGCTGAAGCTCAACCACAAACTGAAGGTCGAAATACCTCTGGAGCAAGGCACTCTGCGCCGCGAGGACATTCTCGAGGTGGTCCGCTACCTGCTCGACCTCAAGAGCGGCAACGGCCAGATCGATGACATCGACCATCTTGGCAACCGGCGAGTGCGCGCGGTCGGCGAGTTGGTCGAAAACCAGTTCCGGATCGGACTGGTGCGGATGGAGCGGGCGATCAAGGAGCGAATGAGTTTGCAAGATATCGAAACCTTGATGCCCCAGGAGCTGGTTAACTACAAGCCGGCGGCGGCGGTAATCAAGGAATTCTTCGGTTCCTCGCAGCTCTCGCAGTTCATGGATCAGACCAATCCCCTGTCGGAGATCGCCCACAAGCGCCGTCTGTCAGCGCTCGGACCGGGCGGGCTTACCCGCGAGCGCGCCGGATTCGAGGTCCGCGATGTCCATCCGACCCACTACGGCCGGGTCTGCCCAATTGAGACTCCCGAAGGCCCCAACATCGGCCTTATCGCCGCACTCTCAACCTACGCCCGGGTAAATGACTTCGGCTTCATCGAAACTCCCTATCGGGAGGTCGAGAACGGCCGCGTGACCGAACGAATCGTCTACCTCTCCGCGCTGGACGAAGAAGAGAAGGTCATAGCGCAGGCCAACGCTCCGCTCGATAGCCACGGGCGGTTCACGACCGAATCGGTGTCGGCTCGAACCGCCGGCGAATTTTCGATCGTCAGAGCCGACGAAGTCCAGTACATGGATGTCTCACCCAATCAGCTGGTCTCAGTCGCCGCTTCGTTGATTCCGTTCCTGGAGAACGACGACGCGAATCGCGCCCTGATGGGCTCCAACATGCAGCGCCAAGCGGTGCCGCTGCTCAAGACCGATGCGCCGCTGGTTGGCACGGGTTTGGAAATGACGGTCGGGCGCGATTCGGGGGTAACGGTGGTGGCCAAGCGCGACGGCACCATTGAATCGGTCGACGCGGAGCGGATCGTGGTGCGGGCCGACCGTCAAACCCGCGACGTGCGCGATGCCGGGGTCGATATCTACAACCTGATCAAATACCAGCGCTCGAACCAGAGCACTTGCATCAACCAGCGCCCGATCGTGGTCAAGGGCGAGCACGTGCGCGCCAACGACATCCTGGCGGACGGACCCTCGACCGACATGGGTGAACTGGCCCTTGGGCGCAATGTATTGGTCGCCTTCATGCCGTGGGGCGGCTACAATTTCGAGGATTCAATCCTGATTTCTGAGCGGGTGGTCCGCGAGGACCAGTTCACCTCGGTCCATATCGAGGAGTTCGAATGCGTAGCCCGCGACACCAAGCTCGGAGCAGAGGAGATCACGCGCGACATTCCCAACGTCGGCGAGGAAGCGCTGAAGGATCTCGACCCGAGCGGGATCGTTCGAATTGGCGCAGAGGTCCGGCCGGGCGACATTCTGGTCGGAAAGATCACCCCCAAAGGCGAAACCCAGCTCAGTCCCGAGGAGAAGCTCTTGCGGGCAATCTTCGGCGAAAAGGCGGGCGAGGTGCGCGACACCAGTCTTCGGGTGCCGCCGGGTATCGAAGGCACGGTGATCAACGCGCGGGTTTTCTCGCGCCGCGGAGTCGCCAAAGACGATCGCACGCAGGAGATCGAGAGCGCCGAAGTGGAACGCCTGAGCCAGGATGAGACCGAGGAAATTCGGATCATCCGCCAGCAGACGCTGCGCAAGCTCAAGCGCACGCTGGTCGGCAAGGAGCTCGAAGGCCGCGTGATCTCCGATGAACGGCATGTGGTTTTGCAAAAGGGCCAGACCCTGACCGCCGAACAGCTCGATGAGCTTCAGCCGCCGCTCTGGACGCAGCTTCGAGTCGACAACGAGTCTGCGATGACCGAGGTCGCGGCTGCGATCGCGGCGATGGACGAAAACGTCGAGACGGTCAAGAAGTACTACGGCTCGCGGCGCGAGCGCTTGCGGGGGGGTGACGAACTCGCCCCCGGCGTGATCAAGATGATCAAGGTCTTCGTCGCGATCAAGCGGCGGCTGCAGGTCGGCGACAAGATGGCCGGCCGTCACGGCAACAAGGGCGTGCTCTCGCGGATTCTACCCGAAGAGGACATGCCGTATATGGCTGACGGCACACCGGTCGACATCGTGCTCAATCCTCTCGGCGTGCCATCACGCATGAACGTCGGGCAGATACTCGAGACTCACCTTGGCTGGGCCGCGCGCGAACTCGGTCGCCAAGTCGAACAAGAGATGCGCGAGCAGGCGACGCCGACCCAGCTAAAGCGCAAGCTGCGCGATTTGTTTCCGGAAAAAGAAGCCCAGGAATTCATCGACGAATTACCCGAGGCCGAAGTCCGCAAACTGGCCGCCAAATGCGGGCGAGGCATTCATACCGGCTCGGCGGTGTTTGACGGCGCCCGCGAGGATGAAATCTTCGCTTTGCTAAAGAAGGCTGGTTTGCCCGAAACCGGACAATGCACGCTTTACGACGGCCGCAACGGGACGCCCTTTGAGCAGCAAGTCACGGTCGGCGTGATGTACATGATGAAGCTGCACCATCTGGTCGAGGACAAGATCCATGCACGCTCCACCGGTCCATACAGCCTGGTTACCCAACAGCCGCTTGGGGGCAAGGCGCAATTCGGTGGGCAGCGGTTGGGCGAAATGGAGGTCTGGGCGCTGGAAGCGTACGGCTCAGCCTACACGCTGCAGGAGATGCTAACCGTGAAGTCTGACGACGTCGCCGGCCGCACCCGGATGTACGAGGCGATCGTGAAGGGCGAAAACACGCTGGAACCCGGATTGCCGGAGTCCTTCAACGTCATGGTCAAGGAGCTGCAATCGCTCTGCCTCAATCTGGAATTGCTCGAAGAGCCGGAGCGCGCGTAGGCGCGCCGCGGCAAGGGATATAGGCAAAAAATGGAAGACCTTTTTGGTATTTTCGAAAAGCCCAAGAATCCAATCGCCTTCGACTCGATTCGAATCTCGATAGCTTCGCCGGAGATGATCCGGGCTTGGTCACACGGCGAGGTCAGAAAGCCGGAGACCATCAACTACCGCACCTTCAAGCCCGAACGCGATGGCCTCTTCTGCGCCAAGATCTTTGGCCCGACCAAGGATTACGAGTGCAACTGCGGCAAGTACAAGCGGATGCGGCATCGCGGCGTGGTGTGCGAAAAGTGCGGCGTCGAGGTCATTCAATCAAAAGTCCGACGCGAGCGCATGGGTCATATCGACCTCGCCGCGCCGGTCGCGCACATCTGGTTTTTGCGATCGCTGCCTTCGCGCATCGGCACGATGCTCGACATGACGCTTAAGGAACTCGAGAAGGTTCTATATTTTGAGTCCTACGTCGTCACCGATCCCGGTGAGACCCCGCTTCAGCTCAAAGAGCTTTTGACCGAGCGGAAGTATCGCGAGGCGCGCGAGCAATACGCCGACAGCTTCAAGGCCGGAATGGGTGCCGAAGCGATCCGCGAGTTGCTGATGGCATTCGACCTCGACAAGAACGCCGAGGAGCTTCGCGCCGAGATGAAGGCCACCTCGAGCGAGGCGCGCCGCAAGAAAACCGCTAAGCGCCTTAAGGTCATCAACGCCTTTCGTGAATCCGGTAACAAGCCCGAATGGATGATCCTTACGATCCTGCCGGTTATTCCGCCGGACCTGCGGCCGCTGGTGCCGCTCGACGGCGGCCGCTTTGCCACTTCGGATCTGAACGACCTCTATCGTCGGGTGATAAATCGCAACAATCGGCTAAAGCGTCTGATCGAGCTGAGCGCGCCGGACATTATCATCCGCAACGAGAAGCGCATGCTGCAGGAGGCGGTCGATGCCCTATTCGACAACGGACGCCGCGGCCGCGCGATCACGGGTCCGTCCAAGCGTCCGCTCAAGTCGCTTTCCGACATGCTCAAGGGCAAGTCGGGCCGCTTTCGCCAAAACCTGCTCGGCAAGCGGGTGGACTATTCGGGCCGCTCGGTTATCGTGGTCGGCCCCGAACTTCGCCTCCACCAGTGCGGCCTGCCCAAGAAGATGGCGCTCGAGCTGTTTAAGCCCTTCATCTACAGCAAGCTCGAGGAAAAGGGCTACGTGACGACCATCAAGAGCGCCAAGAAGATGGTCGAGAAGGAGGGCAAGGATGTCTGGGATATCCTCGACGATGTCATCCGCGAACATCCGGTGCTGCTCAACCGCGCCCCAACCCTCCACCGTCTCGGCATCCAGGCTTTCGAGCCGGTGCTGATCGAGGGCAAGGCGATCCAGCTGCACCCGCTGGTCTGCGGCGCCTACAACGCCGACTTCGACGGCGATCAGATGGCCGTCCACGTGCCGCTGTCGGTCGAAGCCCAGGTGGAATCGCGCGCGCTCATGATGTCGACCAACAACATTCTCTCGCCGGCTTCAGGCAAACCCATCATCATGCCGACCCAGGACATGGTTTTGGGCCTCTATTACATGACCCGCGAGCGTCCGCTGGCCCGCGGCGAAGGCAAGTTCTTCTCGAGCCCCGCCGAAGTCCGCATCGCTTACGATCACGGCGCGATCGACCTGCACGCGGCAATCAAGGTCCGGATGCCGGTACACAAGAGCGACGACTCCAATGACTTCTCCGCCGAAGAGGGCGACAAACCCAAACCTCCCAAGGGCAAGGCCGCCGCGCCGGTGGTTGCGCCGACCGAACGAGTCAGCACTACCGTCGGGCGAACTTTGCTCTACGAGATAGTGCCCCCCTCGGTGCCCTTTGCCGAAGTCAACAAGACCATGAAGAAGAAGGAACTCGGTAATCTGATCGACCTCGTCTACCGCCAGGCGGGAAACAAGGCCACCGTGATTTTTGCCGATCGCCTGAAGGACATCGGTTTTGAGTTCGCGACCCGCGCCGGAATCTCGATCTCGATCAAAAACATGACGATTCCTCCGCAAAAGGCTCAGCTTTTGGGCGACGCCCAGAAGCAGGTCAGCGAGATTCAGAAGCAATACAACAACGGGGTCATCACCGACGGCGAACGCTACAACAAAGTGGTCGACATCTGGGCCGAGGTGCAGGACCGGATCGGCGGCGAGGTCATCAAGGGTCTCTCGACCCAGAGCTTTGGCAAGAACGAAAAAGGTCAGGATATCATCGGACCTTCATTCAACCCGATCTTCATCATGGCGGATTCCGGAGCGCGTGGCTCGGATCAGCAGATCCGTCAACTTGCGGGACTGCGCGGACTCATGGCGAAACCGTCGGGTGAGATCATCGAAACTCCCATCACGGCAAACTTCCGCGAGGGTTTAACCGTGGGCGAGTACTTCACCTCGACCCACGGCGCGCGCAAGGGCCTGGCCGACACCGCGCTTAAAACCGCCAACTCCGGCTACCTGACCCGCCGTCTGGTCGACGTCGCGCACGACTCCATCATCTCCGAATACGACTGCGGTACGATCGACGGAATTGACATGACGCCGCTGGTCGAAGGCGGCGAGGTGATCGAAGGTCTGGGCGATCGTGTGCTCGGACGCGTGGCGCTCGAGGACATCCGCGACCCCTTCAACGACAAGGTGCTGGTCACGCTCAACCAGCTTATCGACGAGGACAAGGTCAAGGACATCGAGGACGCCGGCCTGGAACGAGTGAAAATACGTTCGGTGCTCACCTGCCAATCCCGCCGCGGAGTGTGCGCGCAGTGCTACGGGCGCGACCTGGGCCGCGGCCATATCGTCAACCTCGGCGAGGCGATCGGAATTATCGCCGCGCAGTCAATCGGCGAGCCCGGCACTCAGCTTACGATGCGCACCTTCCACATCGGCGGTACCGCCAGCCGGCGCGCGGAGCAGACCACGCTGGAGGCGCGCAACGAAGGCGTGATCCGCCTCCACGGCGTAAACACGGTCAAGAACCGAGACGGTTCGCTGGTCGTGATGTCGCGTCACGCCGAACTGGCGGTGGTCGAGCGGGTAACCTCCGCCGACAGCGCCAACGTGCGCGAGCGCGAACGCGAGCGCTACCCGCTGGTATACGGGGCAAAGCTGCGCAAGGGCGATGGCGACAAGGTCAAGGCTGGTGAACTGATCGCGGAATGGGATCCCTACACCACGCCGATCATCACCGAGGTCGGCGGCACCGTGAAATACGGGGATATCCTGGAAGGCAAGACCATGGAGGAGCGGGTTGACGAGCGCACCGGCGCGCGCTCCAACGTCATCATCGAAAATAAGGAGCTGGAAAATGCGCGGCCCCGGATCTCGATGAAGGACCCCGGCGGCAAGACCGTCAAGATCCCCCACGGTACGCTCTATGCGCGTTACTTTCTGCCGGTCGGGTCCTATATAAACGTGCCCGAAGGCGCGGAACTTTCGCCCGGCGACGTGATCGCGAAAATTCCGCGCGAGACGACCAAGACCAAGGACATCACCGGCGGCCTCCCGCGGGTCGCGGAACTGTTCGAGGCGCGCAAGCCCAAGGAGTTTGCGGTAATCTCCGAAATCGACGGGCAGGTCTCGTTCGGCAAGGACACCAAAGGCAAACGCAAGCTGGTGGTGACCCCCGAAGTGGGCGAGCCGCGCGAGTACCTGATCGCCAAGGGCAAGCACATCGGAGTCCATGAGGGTGACCTCGTCAAAGCCGGCGAGCCGCTGATGGAAGGCTCCTCAAATCCGCACGACATTTTGACCATCCTCGGCGAGAAGTCGCTGGCCAAGTATCTGGTCGACGAAATCCAGGAGATCTACCGATTGCAGGGTGTGCGAATCAATGACAAGCACATCGAAGTGATCGTTCGCCAGATGCTGCGCCGGGTGCGGATCAAGGAGGTCGGCGACACCGCCTTCCTGATCGGCGACCAGGTCGAGAAGTGGCGTTTTGACGAGGAAAACGGGCGGGTGCTGATGGATGGCGGCGAACCGGCGATCGCCGAGCCGCTCCTGCTTGGTATCACCAAAGCCTCGCTTTCGACCGAGAGCTTCATCTCGGCCGCATCCTTCCAGGAGACCACCAAGGTTCTCACCGAGGCCTCGATCAACGGCAAACTCGATCGGTTGGTGGGACTCAAGGAGAACGTGATCATGGGGCGGTTGATTCCTGCCGGAACCGGCCTCCCCTCCTACAATCGGGTAAAAATCCGGGTTGAAGGCGAAGAGGAAGCCGTAGAGACGCCCGAGGTTGCAAGCGCAACCGCCGCCGCCGGCCGCTAGGCTTGGCGCTTTGGACAGCCCCGGCACGGCCCAAGAGCTGTGCCGGGGCTGTTTTGCAAATGGGGGGCGGGTGCGAAGCGCACCTAAGGGCAACTGCCAACGGCCAGGGTAAAAGGCGAGCTTGGGTGATGTTGGGCTTTGATGCTTGCCTAATCGGCGAATCATCGATTGCCTTCACCGGACCGGAGGCGGCCGGTCCCGCGCCTCTTAGAACTGGAAGCGGCACCGGTCTTCTACGAAACAGCATCGAGAATCTCGCCGGTAGTTTGATCGAGTAGCTGGAAACCGAGAAGGCGGACGCGTCTACGCAGTGATTTGAGTTCGCGGGTCCGGTGGAGTTGCTGGTAAGCAGTTGCGCCCGGGTCGTTGTA
>DASXNP010000049.1:0-4861 GCA_036494985.1 Binataceae bacterium (SeqCode) | reverse complement strand
GTGGCATCTTGGTACGGCCCCGGGTTCAACGGCCAGAAGACCTCGAGCGGCGAAATCTACAATCAGAATGAGATGACGGCGGCGTGCAAAAGGTTCAGATTAGGCACCCGCGTGATGGTCACAAATCTAGACAATGGCAGGTCAGTGGCCGTGCGGATAAACGATCACGGTCCATACCTTAAGGGGCGGACGATAGATCTGTCCAAACGCGCGGCGCAGATCTTGGGAATCACGCAGATGGGAACGGCGCGAGTAAGAATCACCGCGCTCGGAAGCCCACGAGAAAGAGCCGAGGAACAGAAAGACATGACCTACGCGCTGCAGTTCGGATCGTTCACCGAAAGGACGAACGCCGATTGGGTGCTTAAGCGAGTGAAGGGCGCGTATCCAGACGCGAGGATCGAGGAGACGGATTCCTCTTCGTACAGGTTCTATCGCGTGCGCGCTGGGAACTTTGCCACGAGGGAAGCGGCGCAGTCGCAGGCCGAGCGTACGGCGGCGCCGGATCTATCCGTTGTGATCATCACCGAGTAGCTTGTACCGATCGATTCAGCGTCGACTCATTGAGTTCTAATTCCTTTTCAGATTGGGCGCTGGCGACTTTGAACGGTCAACGCGCTCGGCTACTAACCGCAGTTCTCATTATTCTGGCGGGATGCGCGTACGAGATCGTCCGTGCGGGCTCGATCAACCAAGCGAAGACCGACGAAGTGGTCGCTGGGATACAAAAGCTCCGCGGACTCCGGTTCAAACGGCCGGTGCCAATCCTAGTCGAGGATCGCGCGCAGGCGCAGCGGGATCTCATTTTACAGACGTCTCACGACTATAGTGATGAGCGACTTGCGCTCGATGGTGCGGCGGGCGCGATGATCGGCCTGTATCCACCAGGAATCAATTTGAAGCAGGAGAGCATCGGGTTGCTGACGGACCAGGTTGCGGGATTTTATGACCCGTACTTGGACCGGATGGTGCTAGTGAAGGGATCGATGTCGGTGGGGCTTTGGGTGGACGCTGTCGAGTTTGCGAGCAGGCGCAACATAACTGGCGAGATGTTGCTGGCGCACGAATTAACCCATGCTCTGCAGGATCAAAACTTCGGCCTGCAAACCATGCTCGAAGCAGCGAAAGACAGCGACGATCGCGCCCTGGCGCTGAAGTCGGTAGCCGAAGGCGATGCGACGATCGCGGGCTTTGCATACGTAATGGGCGGAATGTCCCAAGCGCTCGCCGACAGGCTGATCGCGAGCCTAAACGACATATCGACGGCGTTCGCATCGGAAACCAAGGGTACCCCCGAGGGCCTAAGCGCACCGCTGCTCTTTCAATACACGCAGGGGGTTCGCTTCGTGGCCGAAGCGTGGCGTCGCGGTGGGTGGAGCGCAGTTAACACACTGTATGCAAATCCGCCGCAGAGCAGCCAGCAGATAGCGCAACCGGCACTATACTTCGAGAAGCCGACGTGGCCGGATACCGTCCGCGTGATGGGATTCCAGGATGAGATGGAAGACTGGCAGGTCGTCGACACGAATACCGTCGGCGAGTTCTCGGTTGGCCTGATACTAAAGCAGCGCAGCCTTGGGACTGAGAACGGCCAGGACCCGGCCAAGCATTGGGCGGGTGACGAAATGATCACGCTCAAGCGGAAATCTTCGATCGGCGTGATCTGGATGATCGCCTTTGACGATGATTGGTCGGCCGAACACTTCGCAGCCGCCTATGTGACGCCACTGGATGAAGCGTTGGGTGGCACAACGCCGCATGAGGTCGACTACCGGGGAAACGCGGTGCTGGTCCTGATCGGCGAGCCGGCCGAGAAGTTCAGGACCATTGGGCCTTCTATCTGGGCGGCTTCACTGATTTCGCATCGGTAGGGGACTTCCCCTCTTGGCGATCCCTCGAAGCCTCGAGGGTCAAGGGGTGTTTCTGTAGCCAGAACAATTGCGTCTGGAAAAGATTTACCCCGACCGGCAGCTCAGAAGACCCAAGCGGAAGTCGGTTAACCTCCATCGCCGAGCGGTCGCCACCGGTGTGAACCTCCGGGCGCGCCGCGGTCGCGCGCCTGCGCCTCCAAGGTGACCATACTCGAGCCTTAGAACACCGATCGAGCAGAAGTCCCACAAGACAGTCTCATTGGTCCGCCGAAAGAAGCTCGAGGGCGCGGCTTATCGTATCGCGCTCAGTGCGATGACTCGCCCGTTGCAGCGCCTCATTGGAGGCGACCCAGGCCACCTCGTCTATTTCATCGTCGTGATCGGCCGGGTCCCCCCCTACTGGTTCGGCCAAAAAGAAATGCACGCGTTTGAAGACGCGCAGAAGCCGACCGCTGCTCTTCTTGCGGCGCGAATAAACATAAGCGACGGCGCCGAGCGAAGCCCCGATGGTGACCTCGAGGCCGGTTTCCTCTCGGCATTCCCGACCGGCCGCCTGGGCAAAGTTTTCGCCTTTTTCGATGCCGCCCTTCGGCAGCACCCAGGTGCTTTTGCCTGCGGGGCGAACCAACACGACTTCGACGCGGCGACCAACGCGCCGCCAGATAACCCCACCGGCAGACACCTCGCGCACCGACTTGATCTTTTCGACCGACCTTTTGCTGTTGCCGGGCTTGTCTGCCACCGTTCGAACCTGAGCCGTTGAAGCCTAGCCTTTACCTATTCGCGCTCAACCAAATTCTGCCAATGATCGCCGACGAACTAACCGACATCGGCCATGCTGAAGCCCAACTGAAGCATCGCATCGATCGCGCTGCGAATCGGGCGCGATTGTGCAGATACAAGCTTCGGATCGTAAGCAAGCCACCTATCGGCCAGCGAGCGTGACTCTTCGATCAGTTTGACGTCCCTCATCAGAGAAGAGAATCGAAGCGGGAGGGCGCCCGACTGGCGGGTGCCGAATAAGTCGCCCGGACCGCGAAGAGCGAGATCGGCGGCCGCGACCTCGTTGCCGTCGGCAGTGTGCGCGAGAATACCGAGACGCTCGAGTGCTTTGGGGTCGGCGCCAACCGACGGTACAAGGAAGCATCGCGAAGGTTTGGAGCCGCGCCCTACCCTGCCCCGCAACTGATGAAGCTGGGCCAGGCCGAACCTGTCGGCCCCGAACACTGCGATGACGGTAGCATCGGGCACGTCGATGCCGACTTCGACGAGGGTGGTGGCAACCAGTACGTCGAGCAGACCATCACGAAATCGGCGCAGAATCGCATCGCGCTCGGACGACTCGACGCGCCCATGGAGGCTACCCACGCGGAGCCCGCCGAGAAGACCGGGTAATTTGAGCATAAGCCCTTCGATCGAGTCGGGAGCCATCTCGTTGTCGTCCTCTTCAGAGATACGCGGAGCGATGACGAAGGCGCGGTTGCCTTGCGCGACCTCGTCGCGTATCGCCGCCGCGGCTCCACCCAGCTCGCCAGCAGGCCTGACGATCGTTTCCACGGGAGTGCGACCGGGCGGGCCTTGGTCGAGGCGGGAAACTCCAAGATGAGCGAACAAGCTCAGCGCGAGGCTTCGCGGAATCGGCGTCGCGGTCATCAAGAGCATGTCGGCGGCGGGCGCGAGATTCTTAAGCAACGCGCGATCGAACACGCCAAAGCGATGCTGCTCATCGATGAGCGCGAGGGCGAGGCGCGGAACGCGGACGCCGCCGCGAATGAGAGCATGAGTTCCGAATACGAGCTGGATGGTTCCAGCGGCGAGACCCGCCTGAATTTCGCGGCGCGCCGAGGCGGGGACGTGAGCGGTGAGAATCGCGGTGCGAACTGTCAACGCGGCGCAGAACGAATTGAAGGTGCGCAAGTGTTGCTCGGCGAGCAGCGACGTGGGCGCCATGACGACCGCCTGATAACCCGATTCGATCGCACGCAGCGCCGCAAAGAACGCAACAAGGGTCTTACCGCTGCCGACATCACCGATGAGAATGCGATTCATCTGGCGGGGCGAAGCCATATCGCGGGTGATTTCGTCGATTGCGGTTTGCTGAGCGGCGGTCAGCGCGAACGGCAACGAAGCTTTGAGCCTCGTGGTGAGCGAAGGGGTAGCATTTGCGGCAATTCCAGCGCGGCGTTTAGCGCGTGCGCACTCCAATGAAATCGCGAGCTGAAAGGTGAATAGTTCGTTGACCGCCAGCGCGCGATGAGAATCCGAACGGCCGTTGCGAAGCTCGTCGACGTCGCAATCGGGGGCCGGACGATGAATCGCGCGCAGGGATTGAACGAGCGGCGGAATCGCGGGGGGACGAATCTGATCGGGAATCGCGCCGCAGAGCGTAGCGGTCATCCGTGACAGCGCGCGGTTGATCACTGCAAACCAGGCCTTTTGTCCGATTTGCTTCGGCAATCGATAGACCGGCGAAATAGCCGGCAGCGCCCGGTCTTCCGAGCAAAGCAAAAGTCGCGGATGGACAATCTGCTTCGCCCCGTCGCGGTCGACAGACACGCGGCCGGCGGCAAGAACCCGTCGATTGACCGGTATTGCGGCGGCCATGCGCGCCGGAATATTGAACCATACAAGACGAAGGCTCGCCCCGCTGGAATCAACCAGGGCGGCCCTCCCTAGCTTGCGCCGTGGTGAGCCCGCCATCGGGTGAACGAAGACTCGACCCAGGGTGCCCTCGACCACCGCGTCCATACCGGGACAAACCGTGGCGGCCTTTTGTATGCAGCGCCAGTCCTGGTAACGCACCGGGAGAAGGAGGACGGCGTCAAGGACGGTAAAGATGCCCCGTTGAGCGAGAACCGCCGCGCGTTTCGGACCGATACCCGAAAGTGTCTCAATTGGGCTGGCGGGATCGAGTTGCGAGACAGAATCGCTAGATGAAGCGAGGCTCATCTCTCAGATCAACTGACGAAGGCCCTCAGGCGCCGTGGTAA
>DASXNP010000048.1:0-6071 GCA_036494985.1 Binataceae bacterium (SeqCode) | reverse complement strand
TGGGCGTCGGCTACGAGAATCAGCTGGTGCTGTCTCACGATTCCGTGGCGTGCTGGCTCGGCCGTGGGCTGGACATCCCCCCGAGCGCCGCGCGCTTGGTGGAAAACTGGAAGCCGACGCATGTGTTCAGGAACATTGTGCCGACTTTGCGCAAAGCGGGGGTCGAGCAATCGAAAATCGACGCGATGCTAATCGAGAATCCGCGTCGATACTTTGCCGCTTAACCAAGCGGCGAGAGAGCCCACCGCGCCCCAGGGGTGCGCTGTGCACCGGAGCGCATCAAACCGGGCGAATTTTTGAACGGCTGAAGGCTCATCGCTGCACAGCAAGCAGCGCTGCCTTTGAGCGGCGATACTCTTTACTGTAGTCCGTCGAGAATCTGATCGAGCGTCAGCCTACGAATCACGGCGCGCCCGATCTCACTTAGCAAGATGAAATTGATGGCGCCTTCGCTGCGCTTCTTGTCAAGCCGCAGCGCCCGTATGAAACTCTGGCGCTGCCAGTTGTCGGGCAGCTCAACCGGCAACCCGGCGGCGCGCAGCAGCTTTAAGAGCCGTCGTTCCTGATCGGCAGGAAACCCGGCCAGCCGGCGCGATAAACGCGCCGCCGCCCCAATTCCAATCGACACCGCTTCGCCGTGAAGAAGCTTGCCGTAGCCGCTCGAAGATTCCAGGGCGTGCCCGATCGTGTGACCGAAGTTAAGTAGCGCTCGCCGACCGTGTTCACGCTCGTCGCGTTCGATCACATCGGCCTTATGCCGCAGCGATCGGCTAACGATGGCGTCGAGCGCTTGGGGATCGCGCGCGACAATCGCGGGCATTTCGCGCTCGAGATCCTCCACCATCCGCACGTCCAGGATCGCCCCGTACTTGATCACCTCCGCCAGCCCTTCGCGGAATTCGCGCTCCGGTAGCGTCGTCAAAGTGCCGATGTCCGCGATAACCAATCGCGGTTGGTAGAAGGTTCCAATCAGATTCTTGGCATCGCGATGGTTGACGCCATTCTTACCGCCGAGCGCGGAATCGACCTGTCCGACCAGCGTGGTCGGAACCTGGACGAGGGCCACCCCGCGCATGAAAGTAGACGCCGTCAGGCCCGCAATGTCGCCCACGACTCCCCCGCCGAGCGCGAAGATCGAACTGCGTCGGTCGAGTTCATGCTCAACTAGTCGGTCGAATATCTCACCGAGCGTGCTCAACGATTTGCTGAGCTCTCCCGCCTTTATTTCGACTCCCACCGGATCGAAACCGGCCGCACGAAGCGAGCTGATCGTCGACTCAAGATAGTAGGGCGCGACATTGGCGTCGGTGATGACCGCGCATCTGCCGGCGTCGACGCCGCTTCGCCGCGCGAGTTCTCCGCAATCTTCAAGGAGACCGGTGCCAACCCGAACTTCGCACCGGTTTGGGGGCAGCTCGACTCGAAAGCTCGATGGCATCAGTTGCGACTCGACTCGCTGCCGCCCTCGATGCGCGGGTGCAAGTCTGTCATTTTTCCGCGCCAAGCCTCGGTAATTGCCGCGAGGACAGCATCGGCGACCTGCGCGACCGTCCGGTCGGATGTATCGACTGTAATATCCGCGCCCGCATAGATCTCCCGGCGTTCGTCGAGCAACTGCGCGATGCGCCGTTCGAGCGGCAAACCTCCTTCCATGAGCTTGGGCCGCGGTTCGCGCGCGCGTCTAACTCGCGCTGCTATCACATCGACCCGCGCAGTAAGACAAATGGTCAATCCCATGCCGCTAAGCGCGGCCCGATTACGCTCGTCGAGCAGCGCGCCGGCGCCCGGTGAAATGATCAAGGGCCGCTGATTTCCGCATTGTGGGCATCGCAGCTCGCGCGCAGCCAGGGTCGAGATAACTTCGTACTCGATCTCGCGAAATCGGCGCTCACCGTCTTCGGCGAAGATCGCGGCAACCGGCTTACCGACTCGATTAACGATGAGCCGGTCAACATCCACCAGCTGCCAGGAGAGTCTGGCCGCGAGCGCCCGACTGGTGACGCTTTTGCCAGTAGCCATGAAGCCGAGCAGTATCAACCGTGGCGCCATAGGAACATTTGACCCGCCCCATTATGGCAGGATCGGTCACAAATCTCGCAATTGGGCCAGGTATCCCTGGTAGTTGCGCGTGATTTCGGCAAGCGAATCGCCGCCGAATTTTTCCACGAATGCGTCGGCTACCACGTAGGCCACCACGGTCTCGGCAATCACCGCCGCCGCGGGCACGGCGCATACGTCGGAACGCTCGATCGCCCCAGTCGCTTCTGCCTTGGTCTTGATATCCACCGATCTCAGCGGGCGCATCAGGGTCGAAAGTGGCTTGAAAGCGACTCGTATCCGCAGCGGCTCACCCGTGCTCATCCCGCCTTCAGTGCCACCGGAATTGTTGGAATGGCGCGTGAATCGTTTCGCTGCTGGATCGTAGCCGATCTCATCGTGCAACTCGGATCCGCGCACCATGGCGGAGCGGAAGCCCATTCCCAACTCGACCCCCTTGACTGCTTGGATGCTGAGCAAGGCATGCCCGAGGCGGGCGTCGAGCTTGCGGTCCCATTGGACATAGCTTCCAAGACCGGGCGGCAATCCGACGGCTCTCACCTCGACCACACCGCCCAGGGTGTCGCCGATTTTCTTGCAAGCGTCGATCTCCGCAATTATTGCGGGTTCGGCCTTTTCGTCGGCGACTCGCACTTGCGATTGCTCGGTAATGCGAAGCAAATCCGCTTGGTCCAAATCTTTGACGGTCGTTTCAATTGAGCCGATACTCACCACATAGCCCAACACTGAGATCCCGAACGGCTCGAGCAATTGTTTGGCCAGGGATCCGATCGCGACGCGCATCGTCGTTTCACGCGCGGAAGCACGTTCGAGCACATCGCGAACGTCTTGTAGGTTATACTTTTGAACGCCGGCTAGGTCGGCATGCCCGGGCCGAGGCCGGGTTACGACCGGCGCTTCATCGCGGTCCGCCGGATCCAGCGACATCCGCTTTTGCCAGTTCTTGAAATCACGATTTTCGACGATAATCGAAATCGGGCTGCCTAGCGTCCGGCCGAATCTGATTCCCGAAACTACCCGCGCCTCGTCCTTTTCGATCGTCATTCGGCCGCCCCGCCCATAGCCCTTTTGGCGGCGCGCGAGGTCGCGATTGATTTTCGCGATGTCGATGGCGAAACCGGCGGGTACGCCTTCGAGGACGCCGACCAGTTCAGGGCCGTGCGACTCGCCGGCCGTGAGCAAGCGCAGCATTGAGTCTCCCGTTTCGGGCAGGCGCGATTGGCCCGAAGCAGTCCGATTCAACCAAAGATAAGGCGGCGGTGGAAGCGCGCGCTGCGATGCAAGGGTCCGATCGGTTCATCCGCCGGAACTGACCAAATTACCCGGCTCGAATGCACAATCCGATTCTGACCACAGCGGAGAGGGCTTCCCCAATCCCCCATCAAATTCCAAGCGTGGGCCGAAACGTTCGCGCGCTTTGCGATCCGCGACTCGATTTCCCTGCCGACCGGCAACCGATCAACCGCTGCCGCCTCGCCCAAGCGCCCCGCGCTCTGAGTGACGGCGTGCCTGGCTTGCGTTGGCAATAATGAATCGCCTTCTACTGCGGGTCGCAAAAGTCAATATCGCCGAGCCTGCCCCCGTGACGATTGAGCGTCAATCGTGCATACGAATACGATCCCCGCACGGTTGATCATGCAGGCCCAAGTAGTAGTACTCGCGGCACCCAAAGCAATTGATCTGCTGACCTACGCGGTCCCCGAGCGGCTCCGTGCGAGCATCGCGCCCGGCCATCGCGTGCTGGTCCCCCTGCGATCTCGCGTCACGACCGGCATCGTCATCGAGCTCGGAGACCACTTCGCGCCCGATGAGACCCGACTGAGGGCTATCGCAGACCAGATCGAGCCTGAGCCCATCCTCGACGAGGCGCACATGCGTCTGATGCGGTTCACCGCGAACTACTACATGTCCTCGCTGTCGGAAGCGTATCGCGCTGCGATTCCGGGTGCGTTTCGAATCGAGACCCGCACCACAATCAAGTTATCGCACAAGCCGGATCCGCTCGCTTTCGCCTCGCTCAACCTCATTGAGAGATCCATCCTCGCCGCGCTCGGCCGCGCCCCGCTCACGACCCGGTCGCTCGCCCGCTTCGGCGACAAGTCGCAGGTGAACAGCGCGATTGCGACTCTGGATTCGTACGGCTTACTGGAACGGTCGGAGAGCACCCGCGGACGTCATCGCGAGCCACGCGCGATGCTGGTCCGCGCCACCGAAGGCGCGGCCCGAAGCGCGGTGCGCGGTACTAACCGGAAAGCGATAATCCACGCGCTCATCGAATCATCACCTGCTCCGGTCCCGATCGACCGCCTCGAAGCGATCATCCCTAGTGCGCGCTCTACGGTTCGGCAGCTGGCTGCGCGAGGGCTGGTCGAAGTCTTAAGCGACCGTCAATTGGGGGTCGGGCCGGCAAAGCTGCCCGTGCTCACCGAAGAGCAAGACGCGGCAGTTCGCGCCGTTGTCCCCGCGCTGAACGAGAAGCGCTTCGAGGCTTTCTTGCTTTGGGGAATCACCGCGAGCGGCAAGACTGAGGTTTACCTCCGGCTGGCTGCCGAATGCTTAGGCGCTGGCCGCCAAGTCCTCATCCTGGTGCCCGAAATCGCACTAACCGAGTACCTGGTGGCATCGCTTACGGAGCGGTTCGGCCAGACCGTGGCTATAGCGCACAGCGACCAGAATATCTCTGAGCGATGGGAAAGCTGGCGGGCGGCGATAAGGGGCTTTGCCCGGGTTATGATCGGACCACGTTCGGCGCTCTTCGCGCCGATTCGCGACCTCGGCTTGATCGTGGTCGACGAGGAGCACGACTCCGCTTATAAACAAGAAGAGGGTATTCGCTACAACGCACGCGACCTCGCGGTCGCGCTGGCCAAGTTCAGCGACTGTCCAGTCGTGCTAGGCTCCGCCACGCCTTCGGCCGAGTCGTTCGCCAACTCGCGCGTCGGGCGCTACCGCCTGTTGCGTATGACAAAGCGCATCGGGGATCGACCGTTCGCAAGCGTGCAGGTTATCGATCTGCGCGAGGAGTCTCGCCGGCGCCGGGTTAAAGCGCCGCCTGCCAGCGTTTCGGCTGCTGCTTCTCCAGGAGCAGCTCATCACGCCGCGCCGAAGCCCGTACCTTTCGCGCCAAGGACGATCGAGGCTCTTCGCTCGAACCTCGAAGCAGGTCAGCAGAGCATTGTCTTCATCAACCGGCGGGGCTATCACAGCTTTCTTCAATGCCATCGCTGCGGCGCGGTCCTAACTTGTACAAATTGCAGCGTCACCATGACCTTTCATCTTCGAGACCACTCGCTTCGCTGCCACTACTGTGGAGAGCGCACCGCCGCCCCGGACGGTTGCCCCGAGTGCCACGAATTGGGGCTCGAAGGTCAAGGATTCGGTACCGAGCGCCTCGCCTCCGAACTGATGCAGATCTTCCCCGCGGCCCGAATCGAGCGGATCGATAGTGACATTGGCAGACGCGCCGCGACCCGCAACCGGATCATCGAGGCGTTGCGCAGGGGCGAAGTCGACATGCTGGTCGGCACACAGATGATCACCAAGGGCTTCGATTTTCCGGGCGTAACTTTGGTGGCTGCGGTAGCCGCCGACCTCGCGCTTAACCTGCCTGACTTTCGATCCGCGGAACGGACCTTTCAGCTCCTGACCCAAGTCGCGGGGCGCGCGGGCCGGGGCGACTCGCCCGGTCAGGTTTTAATCCAGACTTTCGCGCCCAATCACTACAGCATCCGCGCAGCACGGGAACAGGACTATTTGCGTTTCATGCGTCGCGAGCTCCAACTACGCCGCGAACTCTACTATCCCCCATACGCGCGCATGGCCTTGCTACGCATCGAAGGCGACGTTGCTCGCAAGGTAGAAGCCCTGGCCTCGGCTGCATCGGAAGTGATGAGCAGGGCATCCTCGAGGCCCGCGATTCGAATCCTCGGCCCGGCGCCCGCACCGATTGAACGAATCAAGGGTCGCTATCGATGGCAAGTGGTCGTAAAGGCGCCGGCAATTTCCGACCTGCA
>DASXNP010000047.1:0-2782 GCA_036494985.1 Binataceae bacterium (SeqCode) | reverse complement strand
CGCGCTCTGAGCTTGCCCGCCAAGTTATTGCCCAGGCAAAGGCGCGCTCCCGCGGCAATCCCGTCGCGCAGAATTCACTGAATCGGAACGGCCTCGTGATTCTCGCGGGCAGCACGGATGAGGCCCGCCAAATCACCAATCGAATTGCCCCCGAACATCTCACCGTCGATACCGCCAAGGACCTCGACTGGGTCGAGAACGCCGGCTCCGTCTTCATCGGTCGCTGGTCCGCGCAGCCCCTGGGCGATTACATCTCCGGACCCAATCACACGTTGCCCACCGGCGGTATGGCGCGCGTGCGAGGCGGCCTCAGCGTGAACGATTTCGTCAAGCTCATCACGGTGCAAGAATACTCAGCGCAGGCCGTACGCGAATTCGGCCCTCAAGCCGAGGTGATCGCCGAGGCGGAAGGCCTCATCGCCCATGCCGACGCCATTTGCACGCGCTTGAACCGGAGGCCGGCACGTGACTGAACCCACGATCCTGGTGCAGCCCACCCCGCGCGCCCGCGTGCGTGCGATGAAGGAATATCATCCGCCGCTCGGCTGTCGTGACGCCCTTCGCCTGGATTTCAATGAGAACACCGTGGTCTGTTCGCCTGCCGTGCGCAACGTACTCGCCGGCATCTCTGCCGGAGACCTCACCCGCTATCCCGAGCGCGAGTCTGTCGAAGCGATGGTTGCCGCGCATCTCGGGCTCGCCTCCGCCCAGGTCGCGCTTACCAACGGCGTCGATGAAGCGATTCATGTCCTCTTCGAGGCCTTCCTTGATGCTGGAGACGAACTTCTCCTGCCCGTCCCGACTTATACGATGTACGAGGTTTATGCGTCGGCGACTGACGCCCACGTCGTCGCCGTTCTGGCCGCGGATGACCTGCAATTCCCATTCGAGGAACTGATCCGGTCGATCACGCCTCGCACAAAAATTATTGCCATCGCCAATCCCAACAGCCCATCGGGGAGTATCGCCACTCGCGAGCAAATTGTGGAACTCGCGCGCCGCGCTCCCCACGCTATCGTCCTTGTCGATGAAGCCTATTTCCATTTCTGTGGCGAGACCGTAATCGATCTCATCGGACATCAGCCCAATCTGATTGTCGCGCGGACTTTTTCCAAAGCGTACGGTCTCGCGGGTCTTCGCATTGGAGTTCTCGCGGGGCCCGTCGACTTGATGCACTGGACTCGCCGGGTGCTCTCACCTTACAGCGTGAACTCCGTTGCGCTCGCCTGCCTTCCGGCCGCGCTTGACGACAAGGCTTATCTCGACTGGTACGTTGCCGAAGTGCTTGCAGCACGTCGCGAATTTGAAGCCGCGCTCACCGCAGCGGGAGTGCGATACTGGCCCAGTCGCGCCAACTCTATCCTGGTTGAAATCGGCCTTCGCCATAAAGAATTCGTTCAACACATGCATTCTGCCGGCGTGCTGGTGCGCGACCGCTCCAATGATCCAGGTTGCGACGGCCGCGTGCGAATCACCATCGGCACGCGCGAACAAATGAAACAGGCGGTCGTGGCTTTGAATCAAGCCCTGGCGCTCATTCGAAGTAAGGACGGACCTCAATGACCCGAAATAAAGCCTTGGATGCCCCGGAGGCCGCCCTGAGCTTGTCGAAGGGTCTCGATTCAGACGCTACGATCATACTTCGCACCGCCAGCATTGACCGCAACACCACTGAAACCCGCATCGCCATCAAGCTTACGATTGAGGGCAAAGGTCAATACAAAATCTCCACCGGCATTCGCTTCTTCGATCACATGCTCGAGCTTTTCACCCGCCACGGCGCTTTCGACCTCGAACTTAAGTGTGACGGCGATCTGGATGTGGACCAGCACCACACGGTTGAAGATGTGGGCATTGCGCTGGGCGAGGCCTTCGATCGCGCTCTCGGTGACAAGCGCGGCATTCTGCGCGCTGGATACTTCTTGATGCCCATGGACGAAACGCTCGCCATCGCCGCTGTGGATCTGAGCGGCCGCGCTGCATTCGCCGTCGACACCAAGGTGCGCACCCGCCTCGTCGGGGATCTGCAAACTGAACTAGTCACCGACTTTTTCGAAGGCTTCGCCCGCGGAGCCCGAGCCAATGTACACGTCAAAACCATGTATGGCCGCTCCAATCATCACAAGATTGAAGCCATCTTCAAAGCCTTCGCGCGAGCGCTGCGGGTGGCCTGTTCCCGCGACAAGCAATTGGGTGAAATGCTCCCCAGCACCAAGGGATTGCTCTGATGCGTGTCACGGTCATCGACTACAAGGCCGGCAATCTCACCTCGGTGCTCAAGGCGTTGCGTCATCTCGGCGCCGAGGTCGAAGTCACCGACGGAGATCTGTCGCTGGTTGAATCGGCCGAGCGCCTCGTCCTGCCCGGTGTCGGTCACTTCGCTGCGACTCAGCGCCTCGATGAATCCGGCCTCACTTCCGCCGTTCGCGGCGCCATCGCGGGCAATATTCCATTCCTCGGCATCTGTGTTGGCATGCAGTGGCTTTACGCGGGCTCGAGTGAGGCGCTCGATCAACCTGGGCTGGCGCATTTTGCAGATCAGTGCACGCGCTTCTCCGAGAGCGATGAAAAGATTCCCCACGTGGGATGGAACTCACTCGACATGCGCCCGGACTCGCGCCTGCTGGCCGGAATCGAACCTGGCGAGTATGTCTACTTCACGCACGCCTATAAGGCTCCGGTCACGCCCGACACTGTTGGTATCACGCATTACATCGAGCCCTTCGCCGCTGCAGTCGAGCGCGGCCACGTGATGGGCGTGCAATTCCATCCTGAGAAGTCC
>DASXNP010000046.1:0-3175 GCA_036494985.1 Binataceae bacterium (SeqCode) | reverse complement strand
GTCGAACTAAAGCGCAACGTCAAGGAAGCTTGGTGGAAAGAGATGGTTCAGCGTCGCAGCGACATGCTAGGCCTAGATTCCGCCATCTTTCAGCACCCGCGCACCTGGGAAGCCTCGGGTCATCTGCAGAATTTCACCGACCCGCTGGTTGACTGCAAAAGCTGCAAGCAACGCTTTCGGGCGGACAAGGTCGAGGGCGACAGATGTCCCAACTGCGGTGGACAACTGACGCCCGCCCGCAACTTCAACCTGATGTTCAAGACCTTCATCGGGCCGATCGAGGAAACCGCGGCCACCATCTACCTTCGCCCCGAGACCGCCCAGGGCATTTTTACCAACTTCGCGAATATCGTCGATACTCAGCGCGTCAAGCTGCCGTTCGGGGTTGCGCAGATCGGCAAGTCGTTTCGCAACGAGATCACCACCGAAAACTTTATCTTTCGCACCCGTGAATTCGAGCAGATGGAGATCGAATTCTTCATCAAACCCGATCTCGAGCAAGAGCAAGCCTGGTACCGCTACTGGGTCGACCTCCGCTTCAACTGGCACGTCAGATACGGCATCAAGCGCGAGCACCTGCGCGCCCGCGAGCACGCCAAAAACGAGTTGTCCCACTATTCGAGCGGTACCACCGATATCGAATTTCTCTACCCTTTCGGATGGGGCGAGTTGGAGGGCGTGGCCAAGCGCGGCAGCTTCGATCTCGATCAGCACGCCAAGTTCAGCGGCAAGGATTTGACCTATTTCGACGAGGAGGCGAAAGCCAGGTACCGCCCTTGGGTAATCGAGCCCGCGCTTGGGGTGGATCGTTCGATGCTGGCCTTTCTCCTCGATGCCTACGACGAGGACGTAGTCGAAAACGAAGAGCGGATCGTCTTGCGCCTCGATCCCCGGCTGGCTCCGATCAAGGCAGCGGTGTTCCCGCTGCTGCGCAAAGCGGGACAGCCGGAGAAGGCGCAAGCCGTGCGTGAGATACTAGAGGAGCATTTTCGCACCACCTACGATCAGGCTGGATCGATCGGACGCCGGTATAGGCGGCAGGACGAGATCGGCACGCCTTATGGGTTGACGATTGATCACCAGACCATGGAAGACGACACCGTGACGCTGCGTGACCGTGATTCCACCGAACAGGTGAGGGTACCAATCCGGCGGCTGACGGCTGAACTTGCCGAGCGAATCGCAGCCGGCCGCTAACAGAGTCGCAACCAACCGCGCGCCCGGGCGAAGCGGGTTTTACAACGGAGACCAACCCAACATGGCTCGTGTTCATCCTGACATTTACTTTTTCGGCGGGGGCGCGGCGCAAGGCCGCGCCGAGATGCGCAACACGCTGGGAGGCAAGGGCGCCAATCTTGCCGAGATGGCCTCGCTCGGGCTCCCGGTGCCACCCGGATTCACCATTTCCACCAGAGTTTGCAACTACTTCTACCAGCATCGGCGGCGGTATCCCGCGCACCTAGCCGAGGCCGTGGCAAAAAGCATCGCCCGGATGGAAAAGGCCTCCGGCAAGAATTTCGGCGATCGTGCCAATCCGCTGCTGGTCTCAGTGCGATCAGGAGCCCGCGTGTCGATGCCGGGTATGATGGACACGGTTCTCAATCTCGGACTTACCGATGAGAGCGTCGAGGGACTGGCGGCGGCCAGCAACAATCCACGATTCGCCTGGGATTCCTACCGCCGCTTCTGCCAGATGTACGGCGACGTCGTCTTAAAGCTCAAGCCCGAGAACGAGAACGATCCCGACCCGTTTGAGGAACTGATCGACCGAAAGAAGGCCGCGCGCGGCGTTACCGAGGACGTGAATCTGACCGTCGAGGATCTGAAGGAGCTGGTCGACGATTTCCGCGAACTGATTCGCCGTCGCTGCGGCCAGGATGTGCCCCAGGATCCGCGCAAGCAGTTGTGGGAGGCGATTGGAGCCGTGTTCAGTTCATGGCAGAACGAGCGCGCCATCACCTATCGCAAGATCAACAACATCCCGGGTGACTGGGGCACCGCCGTCACGGTGCAATCGATGGTCTTCGGAAACCTAGGCCAAGATTGCGCAACCGGGGTTGCCTTCACCCGCGACCCGTCGACCGGCGAACCCGGAATATACGGAGAGTTTCTGGTCAATGCGCAGGGCGAAGATGTGGTCGCGGGAATCCGCACCCCACTCGAGATTAGCCTCAAGGCCGCGCGCGCTTTTGCGGCGCGCAATGGTATCAGCGAGGCCCAGCGCGCAACCAGCCACAAAAGCCTGCAAGAGGCCTTTCCGCGGGTCTTTAAGGAACTGCTCGCGATCGGGACTCGGCTGGAGAAGCACTTCCGTGACATGCAGGATCTGGAGTTCACCATCGAGCGCGGCCGCCTGTTCATGCTGCAGACTCGCAACGCTAAGCGAACCGCCGAGGCGGCGATTAGGGTCGCAGTCGACCTGACGACCGAGAAGCTGATCGACCGGCGCACCGCGCTGACCCGCGTCGAGCCCGTCCAGCTTGAGCAGTTGCTGCATCCGCGGCTCGATCCCAAGTTCAAGCGCAAGGTGCTCGCGCGCGGACTGCCGGCCTCGCCGGGTGCAGTCGCCGGAGAAGTCGTTTTCTCGGCGGACGAAGCGGTGGTGGTCGCAAATGCCGGGAGGCCGGTTATCCTGGTGCGTATCGAAACGTCTCCTGAAGACATTCACGGGATGCAGGTCGCGCAGGGCATTCTGACCGCCCGCGGCGGGATGACCAGCCATGCCGCGGTCGTCGCGCGCGGGATGGGGAAGTGCTGCGTTGCCGGTTGCGGCGAGATTGCGATCGACTACAACTCCGGAACTCTGTCCGCCAACGGCGCCATTGTTCGACGCGGCGAATACCTCACGCTCGATGGCACCGCCGGAGAAGTGATAATCGGCCGCGTCCCCACGGTGCGCGCCGAGATGTCGTCGGCCTTCAAAAAGTTCATGACTTGGGCGGACGCCGAGCGCCGCCTCGGGGTGCGGGCGAACGCCGACACGCCGCACGATGCGCAGGTCGCGCGCGATTTCGGTGCCGAAGGGATCGGTTTGTGCCGCACCGAGCATATGTTCTTTGAACCCGAGCGAATCGAGGCCGTGCGTCAGATGATCCTCGCCGAGACCGGTGAACAGCGGGTCCGGGCTCTGGAGAGGATTCTTCCGATGCAACGCGCCGACTTCGTCGAAATTCTG
>DASXNP010000045.1:0-1648 GCA_036494985.1 Binataceae bacterium (SeqCode) | reverse complement strand
TCATTCAATGATGTCGCCTATTGGCACAAAGCGGACAACCTAATCGCGTTGGCGGATGTCTGCTTTCGGGGGTAAAGCGGACATCGCGCTGAGACGCCCCAATGTCCGCTTATGACCGATGTTGTTGATAAAGACCGCGATAACATACCCGAGGCCCTTAATCTTGGCTGTTGCCGATGGGTCGCAGTCTGATCTGCTCGGCGCTTACAACTGACGCGCTGCGCTACAAAGGTTTAGGCTATCCAGTCCGTCAACCCATTGGTGATTGGGTGGCGGGTATGTTTCGCAAGGGTTTTGAGATTCTGCACGATGGCAGCGAGGTAGAACTCGTCGCGCGCTCCAGAGAGCCCGCGCAGGCGCATTCGCTCGAAGCGGTGGTGGGTCTTCAGGTGCGCAAAGCGCATCTCAACCTTTTTACGCTGCCGTCTTGAACGATCGAACGGCTCAGTATCTGCGAGTGATCGGGCGAAGTCACGAGCGTGCTCATTAACGTCGCGCGGTATCTTGCGTTGCGGACTAATCGGTGCGCACTTCGGCTTCAGCGGACAGACCTCACAATCATGTTTGCTGGCTCGGTACAGGATCGTGCGACCGTCATGGACTCGGCCAGTAGTCCGCAGCAGTTTGCCCTGTGGGCAAACATAGAGGTTGCGCTCCCGATCAAAAACAAAGTCACGTCGTGAGAGCGTGCCGTCATCCCGCTGGCTTTGATCCCAGACCGGGATGTGTGGCGTGATACCGGCGCCAATCAGCCAACCAAGGAACTTGCCTGTCCCGTAGGCGGTATCGGCAGCAAGCCGGCTAGGTTTGAGACCAAAGCGCTCCGCGGTTCGCTTGATCATCGTCTTCGTTGCCGCGACCTCATCGTAAGTTCTGGCAGGGGTCGCTTCGACGTCAACGATGATCGCATTCTCAAGATCAATCAGGTAATTGAGGCCGTAGCCGAACTGTACCCGCTTGTTAGCCTTCGCCGTCCAGGCCGAGCACGGATCCACCGGCGAGATCACCTTAGGCAGCTTGCGATCGGCATCGATATCTTCGTCATCGAGCGCCGTCAGGAACTCGGCAACCGCGCGGGTCTGGCGCTCAGGCACTGACCAGTCGATCTCAGCGGGAGTCTTGCCGCGATATCGACTGGCGTCCGCCTCAATGACACTCGCATCAGCGGCAAAGCCCTCGCCCTTAACCAGTCCAGCATCCATGCAGGCCCGAACCACGGCCTCGAACACCTCTCGCAGGATGTCGCTGTCTCGGAAGCGGCCATGGCGATTAACCGAGAACGTCGAGTGGTCGGGCACCTTATCGTCGAGATCGAGCCGGCAGAACCAGCGATAGGCAAGATGCAGCTCGACCTCCTCGCACAGCTTCCGCTCGAAGCGAATGCCGTAGCAGTAGCTCACCATCAGCATCCGGATCATGAGCTCTGGATCGATCGAAGGGCGACCAATTTCGCTGTAGAAGGGTGTCAGCGCCTCGCGCGCCTCAGCCAGTAGGCGCGTTACCGTCGGATTGATCCGGCGCAGCAGATGACCCGCAGGAATGCGCCGCTCAAGGTTGAATAGATAGAAAAGCTGACTCTGATCGCCCTTCTGGCGCCCCATCATGGCAAACCTCCGTCGCCGAATCCTGAGCAGACGGAATCACTGTT
>DASXNP010000044.1:0-6830 GCA_036494985.1 Binataceae bacterium (SeqCode) | reverse complement strand
GGGAGGGGCCCAATGGCTGGCAATGGTCAGGCAAGCGGCAAAAGCACAAGGACCAGTAATTGACCCTGAACAATGAGGCACCCGATAAGCCACAGATTCGCAACGTGATCGCGACCCACGCTTGATCAGTTCGATCCTTTTGACCGCGCCGAAAAGGCAATGCTTGACGCCACGTGCGAGGATCCAGGCCATGGTGAGCGTCCAATGCGAGGTGCGCGGTCCCTCCGAATTGAAAAGTGGAAGCCCGGCGGTCGCCGCTCATCTCCTATTCCGGCTGCGCTTCGTTGGCAATTGGCCGTCGCGAGCGGGTATTGCCCAGTTAGCGGCGAAGTTCAGCCTTCTTCGACCAGCCGGGTCGATTCTCGATCCATCAAATCGGACACCCGCTCAAAGCGCGGTACTTGTGACCTCTCGGGCAGGTCTTCCAGCCCCGCGGTTGACTTGGGCATCCGTGCCTCCCTGCGGTTAGTGTGCTCACATTTTCGGCACCCGTGCCGTCAACGCATGCGTTTCGTGAAGCATTCCTCCGGCCTCCGCTCGGGAAGCTTTTTCGCAAACGCTGCAAGATCCGTCTGCTGAGCAAAAAGACCAGAAATAATTGCTGACATCGTCGCCGCACTGGCGCCAACAGAAGCTTGACACGCTGAACCCGCTGCTATATTCAACCGATTAGTTATCAACTCATTGGTTGAATACGACATGCCATCCGACCGTCTCAGCTCCACGCTTTTCGCCCTCGCGGACCCGACGCGGCGGGGGATTCTCGCCCGCCTAGCCACTGGCGACGCGCCGGTGACGAAGTTGGCCGAGCCTTACGATATGAGCCTCGCCGCGGTCTCCAAGCACCTCAAGGTACTGGAGGGCGCAGGCCTCGTTTCGCGGGGTAGAGAAGCGCAATGGCGCCCTTGTCACCTCGAAGCCAAGCCGCTCGAAGCCGTCTTCACGTGGGTCGAGGACTATCGCCGCTTCTGGGATCGTAACCTCGACAGCCTCGCGGACTACCTGAAGACTATGCAGCGAAAAACCACCGCCAGGAAAGCCAGTCGTCTAAAATCCGAAGGGAAACGTCGATGAGCACAACAACAGAGGTCCCCGCCGCCGAGGCCGTGATTGTCATGAGCCGCGTCTTTGAAGCGCCGCGCGACATCGTCTGGGAAGCGATGACCGAAGCCAGGCACGTGGCGCAGTGGTGGGGCGGTCCGGGTTTCACCAACCCGGTGTGCGAGATGGAAGTACGCCCCGGCGGCCTCTGGCGCCACGTAATGCGCTTCCCCGACGGACATGAACTCGATATGACCTTCGTCTTTCTGGAAGTCGACCAGCCGGAAAGGCTGGTCTGGCAAAATATCGATCATGGCAAGCGCAAGGAAGGTCCGCCGACCTCAGTTATCACCCTCACTCTCGAGGATATGGGCGACCGGACCAGGTGGAAGATGGTGGCGCGCTTCAATTCACTCGCCGAACGCGATGCCGCGGTCGCGATGGGCTTCAGCAAACCGATAGAGACCAGCAACCACCGCCTCGTCGCTTACCTCAAGAAACTCTGAAGAAGAGGAGAAGCGTCCATGAAGATTTCGATGCACACCATGGCCGTCGACAGCTTCGTGCCGATGCTGGAAAGCTTGTCCGCGGTTCTCGACAGGGCGCGGCACCTGGGAAGGACCAGAGGCTCGATCTGGTGAGGGCCAGACTCGCGCCGGATATGTACACGCTCGCCCAGCAGGTGCAGCTCGCATGCGATCACGCCAAAGACGGCGTTTCGCGGCTAATGGGCAAAGAGCCGCCACGGGTCGAAAGCAACGAGAAGACTTTCGACGATCTGAAGAGCCGCCTCGCGAAAACCGTCGAGCATCTGAAGAGCGCCGACGACGCCCCCTCGAAGACGCTAAAGATCGCAACTTCAGCATTCGGATTCCGAACAACATGGTGATCACGATGAATGGCCTTCAGTTCCTCCGGGCCTGGGCGCTGCCACACAGAGCAACCCTTGGCTGATGGCCTTCTTTCGCCGGCTCATCGCACGGGGCAGACCACCCAAAGTCGCGCTCATCGCCGCCCATGCGTAAGCTGCTCACCGCGATCTTCTCAGTTGCGAAAAATCGTCGACCCTTCGTGCCGTTCCTTAAATCCTTACCCTTACACAACTGCTAATCTCGAGGCGGAGCCTTGCCCATGACCCCGTCAGCAAACACCGTTGCGCGGCCATGGGTCACTCGGAGGGCACGAAAGCTTCCATTCGTTAAGCGCAAGAAATTCGTCTGTTCCAGGCTCCGCCTGACACGGTGGCTCAGTAACGGGCCAAGTTCGGTTGGCGCAGTCTGAGCTGGGCCGCGGTACCGATTGTAAGCCACGATTTTCCAGAGTCGCTGTGACCCCCCGCTCCTGCCATGGCGAAACCCATTCGAGGCAAATGTCGACTATCAGGGCGCCACGCAAGTTAATGAGGAAATACGCAAGACTCTAGCCGAGAGACGGCCAGAGGATTTTGGTGGCGGAATAAGGGGACAGTAGCCTGAATCGAAGCGTTGCGCCGAAGGCGCCCTTAAGGTTTTTAGGCTTCAACCGCCATCACATCACAGCGCGGCAACGCGCTTCGAGCCGAGTACGTGGAGTCGCTTGCGCGCGGCTCAGTTGCTAGCGATCAGATTCTCCTTAAGAAAATCCTGCACCGGCACATCGACCCGACTACCCAGGAAATGAGGCCCCTGCGCGAAATATCGCGCTTCGACCTTTGCCCCGCGTTCGCGCAAAGCCTGCTCGAGCAGCTTGGCCTGGTCTACTGGCATCTTCTTGTCGTTGTCGCCGTGCAATATGAGCACCCGGCAATCCAGCTTTGGCGGCATGTTAGCCAGCACGCTACGTTCACGCAGGATTCTCGGGCTCGGCCAAACTTCGCGCAGGATAGCCAGCTTGGTCATCCAGGTCGCTTCTGGCCAGAACCGCGCCATATCGTACGCGCCCGATTCGAGCACGACGGCCCGCAGCCGCGGATCAGCATCCATCACCAATCCGGCCGCAACCGCCCCGTTCGATAATCCCCAGATCGCCAACCGATTCGAATCAACGTCGGTTCGCGCCGCGAGCAGATCGAGCGCCCGTCGCGCCGCTGCTACGGCCTGCTTGCCCACAAATCTGCTCGGTCCCGACGACTTCCCGTACCCGGGTATACTGATACAGGCGATCTGCATCCCAAGCCCGGTCAAATGGCTGTTCGCAGCGATACAGCGCTTCGCGCTGCCATCGGGACCGTCAAGCACCAGGAGTGCCGGCAGCTCTTGTCCGTGCGACGCTTGGTCGAGCGCCAGGTATCCTTCGATCTGATAGTTGTTCTGTCCGACCGCTACTTGAAAATTGAACGACTCGATGTTGGCCGCCGCGGATCCGACGATCGGCTTGGTTCTACAAGCCGCGAGTGCCAGCAGCAACCCGATAAGCACGGCTGTGCGGGCAGCCGCCCTCCCCCTTAAGTGACTCAACATAGGGCTCGCACCATAACACCGCTCGGCTCGAGTTGCTAACGAAGCGTACTACGCGGACCCGAGGTGGCGCTGGCTACCTCAACCCGACCTTCGCCTCTACCGCCCTAAGCCGCTTCAATATCTCAGGCAGGCGCGGCGCCGCTGCCACCAAACGCCGCCATTTCCGAATCTCGATCGCCGGATACCCACCGATCGTCGCATCGTCCGGCACGTCGTTGGGTATTCCCGATTGCGCCGCGACCCGCACTCGCCTGCCGATCGTCAGATGGCCCGCGGATCCGACCTGCCCCCCCATCACACACCATTCGCCGATCTTGACCGACCCGCTGATTCCGGTCTGCGCCGACAAGCTGCCATGCTCGCCGATATCGCAGTTGTGTCCGATATGGACCAGGTTATCGAGTTTCGACCCTCGCCTAATTATTGTAACGCCCATCGCCGCCCGGTCGATGGTAGCGTTTGCACCGATCTCCACATCGTCCTCGATAACCACGCCGCCTGTTTGGGGTATCTTCAAATATCCGGTCGGCTGCATCACGTAGCCGAATCCGTCCGCACCTACTACGGCTCCGTTGTGAATGGTCACGCCGGATCCAATCGAGGTCCGCTCTCTTATCGAGACCCCGCTGTGGCACTGGAAATTATCTCCAATGGTCACCTCGGGATAGATCGTAACATTCGGATAGATGACCGCGCGTTTCCCGATCCTCACCCCGCGCCCGATAACGCTGTTCGCACCAATCGAGGCGCCTTCTTCGATCCTAGCGTCGGCTGCAATCCTTGCACTCTCGTCGATCACCGCCTCCGGTCTGTATGGTGGAAAGAACACTTCCATCGCCCGCGAAAAATCCACATACGGATTTTCGCTTATCAGCTTGTCACCCTGCACGCTCGCCGCCATCTCCCGCTTCACGATCACGCATGCCGCCTCGATCTTCTCCAGGTACGCGGCGTACTTCGGATCCCCCACGAAGGTGATCGTTCCCGCACCCGCGCTATCGATCGGCGCCGGCCCCGTGATCTCGGTTTCCGGCTTGCCGCGCAATTCCAGTCCTAGCCGCTTAGCCAGCTCGCCCAGTTTCATCTGCGCCTCCAGTCGCTCCAAGCTTCAGCTTGCCCGAAATACACCGCCCCATCCCCGATTGAACCCGCTTACCTTTTCGCCAATACTCAACAGATTAAGCGGTGGCCCGTACAGCGCGCTATCTTTTGAAATATGAGCAATTCAGCGGCCGATGTTATCGATTTCGATCGGAGCGGCGGCGTTATCGCCGTCGTCACCCAGGATTTCGACTCCGGTCGGGTCTTGATGCTGGCCTACATGAATCGCGAAGCCTTCGACGAGACCATTCGCACCGGCCGCGCCTGCTACTATTCCCGCTCGCGGGGGCGCTTGTGGCGCAAAGGCGAGGAATCGGGCAATTTCCAGCGCGTCCGCGAAGTCCGCATTGATTGTGACCAGGACACAATCTTGCTTCGGGTCGATCAATGCGGCGATGGCGCGGCATGCCACGTTGGCTACTTCAGCGATTTCTATCGGGCCCTCGACGGCAACCAATGGCGCACAACCGACACTCGCATCGTCGATCCCGCCAAGTACGGCCCTGATTACGGCCGTCGGCCGGCAATCAACAAGCCGGCTGCGCGATCATAGGGTGGTCTTTGGCCTTGAACTCGGACGAAATCGCTTTGATGGACGCAACCGCGCAGGCGAAGCTCGTCGCGACCGGCGCCGCTTCGGCTAGTGAGTTGATCGAAGCCGCGATTCATCGGATCGAACTGCTCAATCCAAAGCTCAACTGTGTTATCTATCCGCGCTTTAACCAAGCTCGTGCCGAAGCCGCCGATGCCAAAAAGCTTGCGCAAGGGATTTTTCGCGGCCTCCCCTTTCTGATGAAGGACCTCTCTGAGATGGTAGCGGGCGAGCCGACCAGTTGGGGATGGAAACCCTTGAAAGATAAGGGCTTCCTCGCCCGATCCACTTCCTACGTGGCCTTAAAGTTTCGCACCGCCGGTCTGATCACGCTAGGACAGAGCACGGTTCCGGAGTGGGGGCCTTCGATCGCGACCGAAACTCGCGCCTGGGGCGCCACGCGCAACCCCTGGAATCTCGACCGTGGCGTGGGCGGATCAAGCGGCGGCGCTGGCGCGGCCGTAGCTTCCGGAATGGTTCCGATCGCCCACGGCAACGATGCCGGGGGCTCGATTCGCATTCCCGCGTCGTTTTGCGGAGTTGTCGGCCTGAAGCCCTCGCGCGGACGAACCTCCATCGGTCCTCTCCACGCCGACATTTGGCACGGACTGGGCGAGGAAGGCGCGCTGGTCCGATCGGTTCGCGATGCCGCCGCAGCTCTCGATGTAGTGTGCGGCTACATGCCGGGCGATCCATACGCCGGCCCGGTTAACGCGGGTCCGTTCTGCGAGGAGATCAAGCGCGCCCCGGGCTCGCTGCGCATCGGATTCATGGATCGCGCGCCGTCGTTCCATTCCGGTATCCATCCCGATTGCGCCACCGCGGTTCGCAACGCTGCCAAACTCCTAGAGTCCCTCGGTCACAAAGTCGAGCAGGCGCACCCGGCTTCACTCGACGACGACCGCCGCGGCGCCCCAAGGGGGGACCCGATGCGCGATCCGATCGGGGTCTTGGTCGCCTCCAGTGAAGCCCTGACCGCGGTCGAGGCAGAAAAGATTCTCGGCCGCGCCGTCACTTCGAATGACTTTGATCCTTGGACCTGGTTTCTGATCGACCGCGGCCGCAGCCTCTCGGCGGTCGAGCTCTTGATCGCGCGCGAATGGGTCAACGAGTTCACTCGCGACACGGCGCGATGGTGGAGTAGCGGACACGACATACTTCTCACATCCACGCTTGCGAGCCCCGCTCCTCCGGTTGGAGTCTTCGAGCTCGGACCGAACGAGGAGCCCCGTGCTATCGGCCGCCGAATGGCGAACATCAGCCCGTTTACGATCCCCTGGAACGTTGCCGGCAACCCCGCCATCTCCCTGCCGCTGCACTTCGGTCGCGATGGCCTACCCATCGGAGTTCAACTTGTCGCCGCTTATGGCCGCGAAGACCTGCTGCTGCGCCTTGCTGCCCAGATCGAGCAGGCCGTGCCGTGGTCGAACCACCGTCCGCCGGTACACGCTTGACCCCAAAAGCGCTCACTCAGGGACGAAGTTCGCGTGATGTCTGACTCCGCAAAGATTTTGCGCTTCGGAATCCCTAAGGGCAGCCTCGAATCACAGACCCTAGAACTTCTGCGCAGGTCCGGGTGGCGGATCTCGGTTGACGCGCGCTCCTATATCCCGACCGTCGACGATCCGACCCTCGCTTGCCGCCTGCTGCGCCCTCAA
>DASXNP010000043.1:0-2818 GCA_036494985.1 Binataceae bacterium (SeqCode) | reverse complement strand
CGGTCTCGAAACCGTCGGCCAGCCCGAGACCCATGTGCCTGGTACTCGAGCGCATGGTCCGGTCGAGCGCGAAGGCCCCGCCCAAGGCCGCGCCCGCGCCGAGCCGCGTGAAATAGAAGGCGGGGCGCCTAAGCAGACCGTCGGGCGCGACCAGGTCGGGTAAGTGCAGCGGGCTGGTGACGAGGTCCTGAACGTCGGCCGCCGCATTGTTTACAGTGAAACGCGTATCCGACCAGAGTCGGCCGCCGTAGCTTTGGAGTATCGTCGCCTGACCGGCGGCGGGAGCCGTCGCGAGAACGCCGACAAGAACTATCAGCGCGGACAGCCCGCTGGGGCCTCAGCGCAGGGTCCTCATGGACGCGAGGCTATGACTTTGGTCGTAAGCCAGTCAACAGATGCGCGCCGGCCTCCTGCGCGCAGCGCCCACGTGACGAATGCGCAAAGCCGACCGGGGCGGTGGTCGAGGTTCGAAAGACGCAACAGCCGCGACTCCATTAGCTTGTTGAGCAGAATCGACCCCCCCGATCTCCAGGGAACCATGGGGCCCCGTAAAAGAGCGGCCGCGACGGTTGCGCGACGGCCAGCGGCGACCCGATCATCTATCGCAGCGGCTACCCATCTGCCGATGCCGGCGTCCGGGGTAGATCCACTAAGGGAGGGCGAAGCTAACGATCTCTACTTGCTTTTAGCATCGGTCGGTCTGATGCCAATCGCATGGCGTTTTCTGGTTCGGTAGTTTTGTGGATTCGCTTAACCACTTTGGCGAAACTTGCTCGGCTCGCGAGCGCACGGCAAGCGGGGGGTTGCCGCGCTCGCGCATCTTGAGTTAGATGCTATTAAGCCGGGTGCTGCGAAGGCCGCGGCGAACCAATGAACTTCCGACGTTCGATACTATTCGCTGCTTAAGCGGCCGCAGTAGTGAGAGCATCGGTCATCGCCAAGTGAACGAATGATCTGAGGCACTGCCCGCGCCGGGCCACGCCGGCGCGACTGACAATGGCTTACAAAATTCTGGTTTTGAAAGGCGACGGCATCGGGCCCGAGGTCGTCGGCGAGGCTCTCCAGGTACTGAAGGTCGTGGCGCGCGACTCCGCCATCGATCTTGAATTCAAAGAGGGTGCGGTCGGCGGCCACGCGATCGATGCCCACGGCGTTCCGCTGCCGGAGCCGGTGCTCAAAATCGCTCGGGAATCCGACGCGATTCTGCTGGGTGCGGTAGGCGGACCAAAGTGGGACAATCCGAACGCGGCGCATCGTCCTGAGCAGGCACTGCTCGGAATTCGCAAAGCGCTCGGACTGTTTGCCAATCTGCGCCCGGTCAAAACCATCAAGGAATTGATACCCGCATCGCCGCTGCGGCCCGATATCATCAAAGGAGTTGATCTGGTGGTGATAAGGGAACTGACTGGCGGAATTTACTACGGACAGCCAAGTGAAAAACGCAACGGCAAAGAGGGTCGCGAAGCCGTCGATACGCTGTTCTACACCGAAGCGGAGATCGTCCGCGTAGTTCGATTTGGCTTTGAGCTTGCGCGTTCGCGCCGCAACCATCTAACGTCGGTAGACAAGGCGAACGTCTTGTCGTCGTCGCGCTTGTGGCGTGAGATCGCCGTTGAACTCAGCCGCGAATTCAAGGAAGTCAATTTCGAGAATGTGTTGGTTGATTCGATGGCGATGCATCTGATGCGCCGGCCCAGAGACTTCGATGTGATCGTGACCGAAAACATGTTCGGCGACATCCTGACCGATGAGGCTTCGATGCTGGCGGGTTCGATGGGCATGCTGCCCTCGGCTTCGTTGGGTGAAGAGTTAAACAGCGCTGGATTTCGAGTTGGACTATACGAGCCGATTCATGGCAGCGCCCCCGACATCGCGGGACAGGATAAAGCGAATCCGTTGGCTGCGATTCTGTCGGCGGCGATGCTGATGGAGCACTCGCTCGGGATGCGCACCGAAGCCGAGCGGGTTGTTAGCGCGGTCGACGCGGTCGTGCGCGAGGGCTATCGCACCCCCGACGTCGCGGGTCCGGGCGCGAAGCTCATCGGATGCAAAGCGATGGGACGAATGGTTCGCGAGCGAATCGAGAGTTTCGAAGCAGGTGCCTGATTGTCTTCTCAAGACGATTTGCGCCTGGCAGTGGTGGGCGCGACCGGCGCCATCGGCCGCGACCTTATCGAATTGCTGCATGAGCGCGGAGTTTCGCCGGCCGTACTCAACCTGTTCGCGACCGAAGCCTCGGCCTCTGCTCCGCTTGAGATTGCCGGAACCGATCACCCAGTTAGTGAATTCGCCGGTCCACAGGATTTAGCGGGATTCGACGTCGCGTTTCTTGCCGTGCCTCCGGATCTTGCCGCTGAGATTCGGCGGGCGAAGCCCGGACCGATTCTGATCGATCTTAGCGCGGCAAACCGGGCTCCTTCAGGGGGCGTTCCGCTGGTTGCGCCGGGACAGACGCTGGCCAAGGACATCGCGGCCCTCAAGAGCGGAGGAATTTTTGAAGTGCCTCATCCGGCTGCGCAAGCCGTGGCGAGCATCGTCGCTGCGCTGGGTGCCGGTGCGGCCGTGACCGCGGTTACGGTTATGATGGGTGCCAGCGCCCACGGCCGCACTGAAGTGGAACGCTTGATCGAGCAATCCGCGGAATTGCTCAATGCGCGTCTCGACATCGGTGAAGGGGAGCATCAGCTCGCCTTCAACATCGATCTGAATGAGAATCAGACCTGCCTGGCCGACGCCATTGGCGCGCAAGCCTTGTGCCTGCTCGACCAGCGGCTACGTTCGATTCCGGTTCAGGTGGTCAACGTTCCGGTTCTGCACG
>DASXNP010000042.1:0-5741 GCA_036494985.1 Binataceae bacterium (SeqCode) | reverse complement strand
GCTGGGTGGCGAGAATCAGGTGAATGCCCGACGCACGCGCCTTCTGCGCCAGTCGCGTGATATCGCGCTCGACCGTCTTGCCTTCATGCAGCAGCAAGTCGGCTAGCTCGTCGATTACGATGACGATCTTGGGCAGCTTACGGTGCTCGATCGGATTCTCGGAGAGTTTCTCCGCTTGACCGCTTGCTGAACTGATCCGGCTGATCGGCGCGTCGCCGTTTTTCGGCTCAATTGGCTCCGCGGCGCGCGGCTTGAGCTCGACCACTTTGCCGCGATTGGCGAACGCCTGGTTATAGCCGTCGATGTTGCGCACCCGCAGATCACGCATCATTCGGTAGCGGTTCTCCATCTCCTGTGTCGCCCACAGCAGCGCCGCTGCTGCTTTGTCGGGATCCACGACCACCGGTACTAGCAGATGCGGAATATCCTCGTAGACGGAAAGCTCGAGCATCTTCGGATCGATCAAGATGAAGCGTACGTCGTCGGCGGTCGCATTGAAGAGAATCGCCGCGATCATCGTATGAATCGAGACCGACTTGCCGGTGCCGGTGGCGCCCGCAATCAGCAGATGAGGCATCCGGGCGAGGTCGGCAGCCTGCGGCTGCCCGCTGATATCTTTGCCGAGCGCGATGGTCAGCAGGCTCTGCGTAGTCTGAAATTCTTCGGCCTCGAGAATCTCGCGCAGAAAGACCTTCTCCCGTTTGCGGTTGGGTACCTCGATCCCCACCACGGCTTCGCCTGGCACGGGGGCCTGGATTCGCACCGCCAACGCCTTCAGCGCCATCGAAAGATCATCGGCCAGATTGACGATCTGACTGACTTTGATCCCAGAGGCCGGCTCGAACTTGTACATCGTGACGACCGGGCCGGGTTGGACTTCGACCACCCGACCGTCGATCCCGAAAGCGCCGAGTTTCTGTTCGAGCAATCGTGCGCTGCGCTCAAGCGACGCCTCATCAACCTGGGCATGCTCCAGCGGCGGCGAATCGAGCAGCGAATGCGGCGGGAGTTTGAAGCTTCCCTTTGAGCGCGCGTGCGCAGACTGCTTCGACTGGGAGGGAGGTTCACGCGGTTTTAACCGCACGTCGATCCGGCGCGCGACCGGATCGGAAGGGACTGCTGCGATTAAATCGAGGTCGTCATCGAAGGATCGACCCAAGGCTTCCAAATCGTCGCCGGGCCCTTCGCGATCGCGCCGGCGGCGCAAACGGTTCAGAAGGGCAAGTGCAACCTCGCTGGGAGCCAGATTGAAGATCAACGTAACGGCGCACAACGCGACAAAGCCGATCACCAGATACCCGCCCCCGAAACTTACGTAGCGCGTAAGCGTGTTCGCGATCGAGACTCCGAGCAACCCCGACCAATGGACGTCAAAATTGGACGGCAAGGCCGTAACCGCGCTCAGCGCGGCCAGCAGGACGAGCGCCCCGGCAAAGCGACGCGCGACAGCGGCGCCGCCCTCTCCGCGCCACAGACCGAAGGCGGGAATCAGCAAGACCAGCGCAAACGGGTATGCGGCAAGCCCGAGCGTGGCGCTCAACGCAAGTGCCAGCGCCGCTCCGATCGGACCGCCCAGGTTGGCCTCACGGCTTGGGTCAAACGAGACGATGCTTAGAATGGTGAAGCAGGCGACGGCCGCGATTGCGAGCGCGGCTAGATCGCGAGCCATGCGGCTTCCATGCGGCGAATCGATCGCGTGGGACACCGCGAGTTCGACCACCGGAGACGATTTGCTCGAACGGGCGATTATCCTGCGGCTCCTAGACTTTGATAACGCAGGGGACTATGGCCGGACGTCGGCCCAATTCGTCGGAAAAAAAGCGATCCAGTGAACGCCTCAGTTCGCTTTCAATCTCATCCGGAGCCGCCCGGAGTCTGGCGAGATCGCTTGCGGCGGCATCGCGCGCCTCCCGCATCACCGGAGAGCTCCCATCGCCCGAAGTAAATCCCCGCGAGATCAGATTAGGTCCGGCAATTATTTCGCCGCTCTGGCGAGATACCGCGACGACGGCCACTACGGTGCCCTCGCGGGCAAGCGCCTGACGCTCCCTTGACACTTCGAGACCGCCCAGCCCTTCTTCGACCACCGCAACACGGCCAGTCTGGACCTCTGCGGCGCGACGCGCGCCGGTCCCATCGATTACCAACGGCTCGCCGTTCTGCAGCAAGTAGCAGTTGTGCTCCGGAACCCCGGTCTCGATCGCCAGTGACACGTGGCGCGCAAGATGGCGGTACTCACCGTGAATCGGCACAAAGTATTTTGGCCGCGTCAACCGAATGAGCTCGGACAGCTCATCGCGGCAGGCGTGACCGGAGACATGCACCGGCGCGACTGCGTCGTAGTAGACCTCGGCGCCGCGCTTGTAAAGTTGATTGATCAAACGGTTGATCGTGCGTTCGTTGCCCGGAATGAATCTTGATGACAGGACGACCGTGTCTCCCGGTTCGAGTCGCACCCGCGGATGGCTGTCGGCCGAGATCTTTACCAGCGCAGAGAGCGGTTCGCCCTGGCTGCCACTGGCCAGAAAGGTGAGACGATCACGATCTAGCGAATCGGCAGCGTTGGGATCGATGAAGGTGCCGGGTGGAAAGCTGAGATGTCCCAGATCGATAGCGATTCGCGTGCTCTGTACGACACTGCGACCAAGCGGAACGACCCGCCGGCCCACCTCGCGCGAGACCTCGGCGACTTGCCGGATGCGATGGATGTGCGAGGAAAACGAGGATAGAAAGAACTTGCCCCGCGTACGCGTGACCAGATCGCGCAGGACCGGCTTGAGGGAACTCTCGGAGGCCGAGCGTCCCTCCCGCTCCACGTTGGTGGAATCAGAGAGCAGCAGGCTGACGCCGCGCTCGCCGAGTTCTTCGAAGCGTCTGCGGTCGAAGGCAACGCCATCGACTGGTGTCTCATCGATCTTAAAGTCGCCGCTGTGAACGATCAGCCCCGCCGGACTATCAACCGCAAGCGCCAGCGAATCGGGCGTCGAATGGGTCACGCGCAGCGCTTCGACCTTGAAAGGGCCGAGCTCGAAAGGGCGGTGCGGTTCAATCGTATTTAGCGAGGCAGTCAGTCCCGGTGCGCGATCCTGCAAGCGGCGGCGCGCAAAGGCCAGGGTCAGCTCGCTGCCGTACACTGGCATCGGAAAGCGGCGCAGAAGGAATGGCAGCGCGCCAATGTGATCTTCGTGGGCGTGAGTGAGAATCACACCGAGGAATTTGCGGCGACCGGTCGCCAAATAGGCGAGCTCGGGAATGACAAGATCGGTCCCGAGCCATCGCTCTTCGGGAAACATCACGCCCGCATCAATGATCAGATTGTTCTCGCCGCATTCGATCGCGAGCAGATTCAGCCCGATTTCGCCGAATCCGCCGAGCGCCACCACCCTCACCTGCGACGACGAAGAAACGCCGGTAGCCATTCTGAACAGACCGCCTCCCCGCCCTGTGGCAGTATATCGCGCCCAAAATTGTCGCGAAAGCTTAGACTCGGCCGCTGATGCGGGTCTGCGGTCGCCCGAGAAAATCTGCCAAAATTCCCGAGTGTTTAAAGATCGCGGGTCTAAGCCGCCACGATGGCGCCCCTTCGCTTGCGTTGCATTACCGCGGCAGTTAGCTTTCGAGTAGGCGCAATCGAATGTCGGTTAACAAGGCGATTCTCATCGGAAATCTCGGACGCGACCCGGAGGTCCGCTATCTGCCCTCGGGACAGCCCGTGGCGAGCTTCGCAATCGCCACCTCGGAAACATTTAACGATAAGCAGGGCGTCAAGCAGGAGCGCACCGAGTGGCACAACATCGTAGTTTTCGGAAAGCAAGCCGAAATATGCGGCCAGTATCTTAAGAAGGGCCGTCAGGTCTTCGTCGAAGGACGCATTCAGAATCGCCAGTACGAGGCGAAGGACGGAACCGGTAAGCGCTATCGAAGCGAGATCGTGGCCAACCGAATCCAGTTTCTTGGCGGCCGTGCCGGCGCCGGCGGCGGGGCCGGGATGGACGCGCCGCCCGACATCGGTAGCGGTTCAGAGGTCGCGCCGATGGACGACGAGGACATACCGTTCTAAGAAGCCGTCGGGGTCGGATCGGTTCCAGTTCGGCCCCCGCTCTTGCGAATGATAGGGGGCGCACAGGCTACCCCTTCGCCTTTGCATTCATGGTTCGCAGCGACGAAGGCGCGCAGCTCGGTTAGCAGTCGTCCGAGCGCAAGATCCATAAAACTGGGCGCCAGCGGGCCCAGGCGCGCGATGCATTTGCCGCACTGGGACGCAGCACCGTCGTTATTTCCTCTTCGGACCTGGATGATCGCAGCTGCGGCGTGAATCAGACCCTGATAGAGGAGTCTCTCGGTCCCCTCTGAGCGCTTCCATGCGTCCTCCCATAACTCATGGGCTTCGAAAAAACGGCCGCCGTTGAAGAGCTCGATGCCGCCAAGGAGAAGTTCGTCTTTGGAAGCACTCTTCGGACGAGCCATCGGCTCAACCACGTTTCGCGCCGGGCTCGAGATCAACCTGCAGCGGTTCGAGAATTCGCACTACCATGTTGTAGAAGGCGACGTTCTGGACCAATTCGAGGATGCGCCGATTGTCGAGAAAGCCTCGCAGCGCATTGAAGGTCGAATCCGAGACTCGAATATTGGTCGTCGCTTCACAGGCGTAGCCGATCACCGTTTTCTCCAGATCGTTGAAGGCAGATGACGTTTTCCATTCGGCGAGTTGTTCAAGCTGCTCGCGGGTGACGCCGACCCGAAGCGATATGTTCCAATGATGAGTAAACTCGTAGGTTGCGCCAGTGATGCGTCCGACGGTCATCAGGGCAAGCTCGCGCAGCTTAGGTTCCAGTTGGGTGCCGTTGCGAAGCTCGTTGGCGTAGTCAAGAAAACGGCGAAACAGATTCGGCGTGCCCATCACGGCGCGATGGATGTGGCCAACCGCGCCGCGCTGTTCGATCATCCGATCCCAAAGATCACGATCCGATTCAGCAAGCTCTTCGCGGCCGACATAGGGTACGCGCGCCATCTTGATAGTCCTCGCAGGCGATCGTAAGCGAGCCTCAGTTCTTCTTCACGCCAGGCTCGACTTCGATACGCATTGGTTCCAGGATTCGGACCACCGCATTGTAGAAGGCCACGCTCTCTACGAGTTCGAGGATGCGGCGGGGGTCCAGGAACGATCGCAGCGCGTCGAAGGTCGCCTCCGAAACGCGAACGTTGCGGGTCGCCTCGACCGCGTAACGCAGAACCGCGCGCTCGTTGTCATCGAAGACCGACGATGTCTCCCATTCGGCTAGCTTTTCGAGCTGCTCGCGACGGATTCCGACCTGGAGCGAAAGGTTCCAATGATGCGTGAACTCGTAGTTCGACTCGCTTAGCAAGCCGACCATCGAGATTGCGAGTTCGCGCAGCTTGGGATCAAGCTGAGTCTTGTTGAGAATTTCGTTGCCAAACGCGCCGAAGCGGCGCATCAGGTTCGGCGCGTAGGCAAGCACACCGAACAGTCGTGAACCGGGTGCGTCCGGCTTGGTGACTACTAGGTCAAATAACTTGCGATCGTCGGCGGGGACTTCGTCCCGCTTCAAATAGGGTAATCGCGCCATCTGTGCACTCCTTTCGCGGTCACCCTAGCCCTTTTTCAAGCCAGAATGGAAACGCGCAAGGCGGCCGGAATCTTGGTCGGCCCGGTCGCCTCGCGAATCTAATGTTGGCTGCTAGTGTCCCGCGTTCTCCAGGGCCTGCGGCATGAAGAATCG
>DASXNP010000041.1:0-4247 GCA_036494985.1 Binataceae bacterium (SeqCode) | reverse complement strand
CACGCGAAACGTCGATCAGGCGCTCGCCGCAGTCCAGTCTGCGATGCTTCAATCGGCCCGCGAGATGAAAAGTCCGATCCTGCCCCCCAGTTTGGCCAAGGATTTCGAACAGAATTCATTTGAACGGGCAACACCAGCATCAAAGCGTTGAGCCGTCAGCGGCCTTCCATCGATTGTGCATCCAAAACCACTGTTCTGGATGGCGCAACACCATGCGCTCCAAGGCTTCATTGTAGGCGCGTGTATTGAGGCGAATCGCCTCATTGGGGTCGTCATGCCCGATCGCAGGCAACGCCTCGTCGAATTGCAGAACGTGCTTGCCGTCCCGATCGCGGTAAGCTGCGCAAGGTACCACAGGGGCGCCAGTCTGCAGCGCAATGATCGCGAGACTGCGAAAAGTGTTTGCCGGGACGCCGAAGAAATCGACGCTTACCCCGTCACGCCCCCCTGCATGTTGATCCATGACGAACGCGACCGCGTCGCTTGCCGCCAACGCATCGATGATCTTGTACAGCGAGCCTTTACTTTCGATCACGCCCAGCCCCGCGCGCCTGAAGCGCCGCTTGACCATCGCGTCCAGCAGGGCGGGGCGCAGCGGTTTGCGTAAAAAATGAAAGCGGTCGCGATACTGCGGGAACTGAACTATGGCGGCAACCCCGATCAACTCCCAATTGCCGAAATGGCCGGTCAAGATCAGAATGCCGTGTCCCAGCTCGTGCGCCCGCCTGATGGCTTGGTCGTTCTCCACGCGCACCAGCGATGATTTTGCTTTTTCACTGAGAACCGAAAGGCACGCGAACTCCCAAATCAGTCGCGCGAAGTGTCCGTAGGATGCCTGGGCGAGGCGGACGATCTCTTCGTCCGGGATCTTTCCGCCGAATACCCGGCGCAGGTTTCTCATGATCGTGCGCCGTCGAACCGGCAAAAGGTGGTAAATCAAGCGGCCGGCCGCACCGGGCGCGGCGCGCACAAGCGACGCGACGGCGACCGCATCTGCTCGCTCGCCGTCTTGCGCAAGGGAAATTTCAATGTCTCCCAGTCGGTATTGATCGAGCAGCCGCTGCGCCCTGCGGCTCGGGACAATACTTGGATTTCCGTGGCCATTGCGCCGGACCGAGAAGTCCGCCAGCTCGATCTCTTTAAGCTCGCGCTCGCGCGGAAAGATTTTCAGGCAAGCTTCTTTTGCGGCAAATCGCGCTGCGAGGCTCACCGCGCGGCTGGCTCCTTCACCCGCGTCCGCGAGCTCATCCGAAGCAAATATCTTTCGAAGATCTTCGGGGTCACCCTCGCTGAGTAGCCGAGCGATGCGCTTGACCTCAATGCTGTCGCTTCCGCGGCGTGTGCGCGGCTGGGTCGGTTCGCTCACACGACCACCGCCGCTCAGCCGCGGCCCAGCACTATCGCCGCGCTGGTGCCCGTATAGCCGCGGCTCAAGACCAGGGCGAGGTCACCGCGGACCTCCTGCGGGTTTCGCGAAATGGGCATGCCCTCGTATTGCGGATCCAACTTCTTCAGAGTTGCGATGCCCGGCACGATTCGGCTCCTCAGGCACAGTAGCGCCATCACGGCGCTTATCGGCCCAGAGGCTGCGAGCAGGTGGCCAAAGAGCCATTTGAACGAGGTCACCGGCGGGGTGGATGAGCCGAAAACCGCCCTCAATGCCGCAATCTCAGCGTCGTCGGAAGGGCGGTTGCCATTCCCATGGGCGACCACGACCCCGATGTCGCGCGGCGCGATCCCTGTGCTTTCAAACGCGGAGCGAATCGCCCGCGTGAGGCCATCCCCGTCCGCGCGAAGCGCGAGCAATCCGCGGTCTTCGGAGGCGCAAGCTCCGCCCACAAAGACGCCGAGCGTTGGCGCGGCGCGCGAGAGAGCCGAGTGCTCCGTTTCGAGCACGAGCGCCGCTGCTCCTTCTCCCAGAATGGTTCCACCGTGGCTTGCATCGAACGGCCGCAGCGCTTGCTCGGCGTAGAGCCCGAGTTGGCGAAAATACTGCACGTACTGCGGCTCAATCGGAGCCTCGTGACCTACGGCTACGGCACGCGCGGCGTCGCCCGCCGCAATGGCTTCGGCCGCTTCGACGATAGCCATCGATCCGCCGACCCCGCTGTTGGTGATGCAAGCGTTGGGCCCCTTGAATCCCGACCGTATTCCCAAATGGCACAGGACATTATTCGGCAGAGCCTGCAGCAGCCACATCGGATTGATGTGCGACGACAGTTCTTTGCCGAACTCTTTGAGCGAACCTTCGCTTTCTTTCATCAACGGAAAGAATTCGTATTGATTCTGGTAGTTTCCTGCGCCGCTCCCGACAAAGATTGCGGTCCGATCGTTGAACTCCTCGCGCTGCTTTTGCGCGAAGCCCTCCCTCGCCGCCGCGATTCCACTTTGATCGATCGCGCGCTCCGCCGCGTATATCCCGAACAGGTCCGTCCGGTGCAGCCACTTATGCAGCTTCCGGTCGGCGACCAGTGCCAGCGGATTGAAGTCCTTGACCGAACCCGCCCTCACCTTGCTCCCGTGGCGATTCCAGTCGGTAACTTCTCCAATTGCACTGACCCCTGTGTCCGCTGCGGCCCAAATCTCCTCCGGACTTCGGCCAGCGGCGCAAATCGCGCCGATCCCCGTGATGACAATCCGTTCGGTCATCCGGCAGCTGGAATCGCGTGTCCTCGCGGGTTCGGATTGCGAAAAACGAGGCAGCTGTTCGACCCACCAAATCCAAACGAATTTGAGATCGCCACGCCGATTGGGCCTTTGGCTGGCCGATCTTGTACGAAGTTGAGATCGCAGTTGGGGTCTTCTTGGGAGAGATTGGCGCTCATCGGAACTATCGATCGATCGATCGCCAGCGCGCACACCGCGGCTTCGAGCGCGCCGGCGGCGGCAATGAGATGGCCGGTCATGCTCTTTGTAGAACTGGTCATGACGCGATCCGCTTGCTCGCCCAGTATCGCCCGGATAGCCGCGCATTCGCTGCGGTCGTTCATCTGCGTCGATGTGCCGTGGGCGTTGATGTAATCAAGGTCGCGCGCAAGAACCTCCGCGTCGATCAGCGCCTGCCGCATCGCCTGAATCGGACCGTCTCCCGACGGATGGGTGTCCGTGATCCGGTAACAACTTAGCGAATTGCCTTCGCCCGCCAATTCAGCGTAAATTTTGGCGCCCCTTAAAAGCGCGGTCTCCCATTCCTCCAGGACCAGAAAGGCGGCCCCCTCGCCGAGGACAAACCCGTTGCGGGTCAGATCGAAAGGCCGGCTGGCGCGCTCGGGTGCTTCATTATCCGTCGAGAGCGCCCCGAGCAGACAAAACGATGCCAGTCCAACCGGATTTATCATCGAATCAAATCCGCCCGCGAGTGCGTAGTCCGCCGCGCCGCGTCGAATCACCTTGAGCGCGGTGCCGATCGCCTGTCCACCCGAAGCGCACGCGGTGTTGACCGAACTTGCGTAGCCGGTGATGCCAAAGCGATTGAGCAGCAGCGCGAGCCCCTGATTTGCTTGGGCGCGGCAAAAAGCAACCGGGCTTCCGGCACTCGAGCCGCGAGCCAGAATCGCGGCTACATCGGCTTCGCCCTCGGGCGCGAAGACGCGCTGAAAATCGGCGAGTTCTTCGTATTCGACGCCCATCATTGCGCTGCCCGACACGCAAGCCCACCGGGCAGCAGTCGACCCATCCGGCCTAATTCCCGCGTCCGCGATGGCTTCGTCAGCCGCCGCGAGGGCGAAGCGATGCGACCGGGTTGTATATTGGATGGGTTTGCGGGCCGCCGGCTCTTCGAAGTGATGAAAGTTCTTGACCTCCGCTGCGATCCGGGTTGGGAATCCGCCGGCGTCGAAGTTCTCGATCGTCGCCACGCCGCTCTTCCCCTCAATCAGGGCGCGCCAGGTCGAATCGGTGTCGTTCCCGAGCGGCGTCACCATTCCGATTCCGGTGATCGCCACCCTCCGCTTGCGGTGCGCCATCGGCTAAAGCTCGACCTCCATGCTGGCTGCCGCGACGCTCCTACCCTCCTGAGTCGCACTGAGCGCGATGAATCGCTGCTTGCCGCTTACCCGCATCAGCTTGGCGCCCAGTTCGACCGTTGCGCCCGGGCTTATGAAAGATCTGATCTTGAGGTTGCGTATCGATACCTTGCGCGGACCGTTACCGGTCGCGCCGAGAGTCGCTTTGCGGTAGATAAGCCTGAGTCCCAGCTGGATCTGTACGTTGAGCAGCAACGTCCCGGGCAGCACCGGCTTGCGCGG
>DASXNP010000040.1:0-7071 GCA_036494985.1 Binataceae bacterium (SeqCode) | reverse complement strand
GGTACGACCTGCACCAGCGGTTCGCCGGAAACCGGCAACTACGAGCTAGTTAACGCCGACCATGCGGCGGTCCTGGGCACGAACACGGCGACGGGCGTCACCTTCTCGCTGAAGTGCCAATAGCCTGAACGTTCATAACCTCACAGGTAGTATGATGTGAGTACACCGGGGCGGGTCAGAAATGACCCGCCCTGGCTCCTTCTCCGACGCACCACCAGATACACACCGGTCCAGTTTCCCAATGAAAACCCAAGGGGATGAACTTTTCCGCCTGACCCCCAGCAACTTATTGTGTTACGCTCCTCCCGTCCCCCCATTCAGGAAAGGAGTTGAGGGGAATGCTGATTTTGTGATCATAGAAAAATGCTTTCCGGTCCCCCCTTTCCAATATGGAAAGGGGGCTAGGGGGATAGGACAGCGGACTCCCAAAAATCTGGTCCCCCTTCCCGCGCGGGAAGGGGTTAGGGGTTAGGTTGCTCAATCGAAAAACAACTTTTGACGGAACGAACCTACCGGTGGTAGATCACCCCTCAAGAACCACTACCTATGGTATGAATTCACCCGAATAGGCTATGAATGTGACCTCAATCAAGCACAGTTTTCTGCTCCCAGCGCTCTCGATCGCTGCGCTCTGCGCCTCCGGATGCGCCAATATGCAGCAACCCGCCGACGCTCCACCATCGGCCCCGGCCGCCTCGCACTTCTCGACCCCGCAGCCCGAAGTCCGCGTGACGACCCAATTTACCGGCGTGGCCCTGCAAATCTACCATCCCGAGACCCGCACCCTTTATCTGTGGACCGGAAGTCCGAAGCCAGCGACGAAGGAGTCGATGCACTGCTTCAAGATTCAATTGAGCGACACTCCAAGCGGTACGCCAAAAACGCTGGAGTGTGAATGATGATCATGAAGAAGAGCTTAATATGCGCACTCCCGGTCGTCCTGTTCATCGCGACCGGATGCGCAAGTCAAACGCAATCGACGCCGGCGCCCGCCGCCGCCGCGCCCGCGCAATCGACGCCCGCGCCGGTCGAAGTTCGCACCAATCTCGAGTTCGGCGGCCCCCAGGTCTCCATCTTCCATCCCGATACCCGCACGCTCTACCTGTGGTCCAGCGATCCGCGCCCCGGCCCGCCCCATCGCGATCCGAACTGCATCAAGATTCAAATGAGCGACAGTCCCAGCGGCGGCCCTGTGACCAACGAGCCGTGTTCATAAGTGGAGGACCGGAATCGTCATGAAATCGGAAGCAACACTCGGATCTCCATTTAGCAATCCGCCGCCCGCCCCATGGTGGGGCCTCAGCCCGCGCGGACTCGCGATGCTGGCGTTGATCGTCATCGCGACCATCGCAGTCTATCTGCCCAGCCTGCGCAACGGCTGGGTCTCCGACGACCTCCTGATGCTGGTGCAGAACCAGTCGATCAGCACCTCGTCATTTGTGGTGAACGGATTCACCCACGACGTCCTGTGGTCGGTTAAGCAGCACGACCCCAGCCTGCAGGCTCATAGCGCATCGTATCGTCCCCTCGAGGTCGTGTGGTTTGCCGCTAATGCGCACTTGTTCGGCGTCAATCATCCAGCGCCGTGGCATCTGATGAAGATCGTGTTGCAGGTGCTCGCCGTGCTGCTATGTTTTCGCGCCGCGCAACTGCTGACCGGCGAAGTCGTCGTCGCAATGCTCGCGGCTGCCATCTTCGGTCTCATGCCCGCGCACGTCGAGCCGGTCGTGTGGGCCAGCGCGATCCCTGAGCCGCTATCCACCGTATTCGAGCTGGCGGCGTTGATTTTCCTGATCCAACGCAAGACCGGCCTGATCGGCACAAAACCAACATCACCATGGTCGCGCGGACTCATGCTCTCGGCGCTCTTCTACGCGTTCGCTATCCTCACGCACGAGAGCGCGGTCTTTTTGCCCGCGATCGTATTTGCGTACCTGATGATCTTCGAGGCCGCGCCCGGCAAGGACAATCGGCCGGCGCGCTCGGCGCATATCGTTAGCGCGTTGACCGCCTGCATCCCGTTCCTGATCGTCACGCTGGTCTACGCCTTCGCGCGGATGCACGCGCTCGGCGATCACGCCTTCGGCGTGCCTAATCAATACACCGAGGCATGGATGCACGGCGTGCCGGAGAAGGTGCCGATTCGCAGTGCGGCGCAGATCGCGATGACCTTACCGATGGTGCTGCTGACGTATCTCGGCATCCTCGCGGTCCCCGGCATGGCCGATCCAATGCATTCGATCGAATGGACTACGCATCTGGACCCGCAAGTATTCATCGCGTGGGCCGCGCTGATTGTGCTGGCATCGCTCGCCATCGCGTTTGTGTCGCGCAGCTCACGGCGCCGGGTCTATCTCTTCTGCGCCATCTGGAGCCTCGTCACCATCGCGCTCGCGCTCAAGATCGATTCCATCTGGTGGCTGAACCAGGACCGCTACCTCTATGCACCCTCATTCGGATGGAGCCTCGCGCTCAGCCTCGCCGTGTTCGAAATCTCTACCGTCGGCGCGCGCGCCCGTCTCTATGTCGGCATCGCAACCGCACTCCTGGTGCTCAGCTACGGCATCGCGACCGTCCGGGGTCAGCGCTACTGGTATGACAACCTGTCTTATTACACGCGCGTGGTCCAACTGAGGCCTAACGATCCGTACTATCATCTCGCGTTGGGCAATCTGCTCGAAGAAGCGAAAGATACCGCGGGCGCGGCCAGGCAACTCGAAATCGGTGAGTCGCTCGAACCCCAGGATCCGTATTTCCATGTGAGACTCGCCCAGGTCTATATGAAGCTCGGCCGGATCAAGGACTTCCAGCGCGAGTACAACGCCTTTGAAAATTCGGGATCGTCCGTGATCAAGAGCGTCCATGTCGGCCCGGACGGAAGACCGGACGAACAATCAGCGGCCGATCCGCAAGCGCCATCACCAGTCGCCCATTGATTGATCTACCGCAATGGCCGAACTATCTTCATCGCGACAATCGAACACAGGTGGGGCAGCAATGAGTTCGGACATAAGCGCAAGGCCAACCCTCCGCCACGGAATATCGGCGATAGCGGTGCTCGCGTTGTCGTTCGCGCTCGGCAGTTGGAACGTCTCAATCGCGCGCGCGCAGAGCGATGGCGCAACGGCCGACACCCCCGGCGCCTCGGCGCAGCCCGCACAACCGGACGCGAGTGACGCCGCCGCGAACCAACAGAATCAAGCCATTCAAGAGACCCACGCAGCCGCGGACGCGGCCGAGCAGGAACTCGACTCGGCGACCGAGGCGCGCGATCAGCTCGAGAGCGACGGCGCCTCGCAGGATCAGATCGACGCCGCGAACGCGGCTATCGCGCAAGCGCGCGCCGCAAAACAAGCCGCCGATGAGGCCGCGCAGGACGCCGACGACGCAGCAGGCAAGTGACTTCAAGATGATTGCAGGTAGACTGATAGGTACAGCTATGAGGTTTGCAACCGGAACGAGTCGAATCTTCCGCTTTGGATTGCTGGCGATCGCGATACTCGGCTTCTGGCTCGTGCTCGCCTCGGGAAATGGATCGCTCGCGCGGGCGCAGAGCGACGATGGCGCAGGCGACGCGGCCCTCGCCACCCCGGACGCCGCGCAACCCGATCAAAACGCGGCAAGCGCCGTCGGCTCGGAAGATCCCGATGCAGCAGCCGCTCAACAGGCGCAGAGCGCCGCCGACGCGGCCGCAGAAGCTCTGGACTCGGCGACCGAAGCCCGCGATCAGCTCGAAAGCGACGGCGCCTCGCAGGAAGAGATCGATGCCGCGAATCGCGCGGTCGCGAAGGCGCGCTTCGAAAAGGACAACGCCGATGCGGCGGTGAAGGCGGCCGACGACGCTGCGAATCAGTGACCGAATCGCCTCAAGATGATTCGCGGAGAATCCTGAATGCCGCGCAGGAAGCGCGCCCGCTCGCGTTCCCAATCTGGATCCCGACCTGCTCCTGATTCCCCCTCTTCATCATCAACCACTTCGCCCAATGACAGCGAGGCCCCGGCGTCGGTCTTCAGCTTCGAGGGCATCGACGCTGCGATACTCGGTCTGCTGCTCGGCTTTGCGCTGCTCCTCATCGCCAGCACCGGATTCGCCAACGGACAGGAGTTGTGGCCCATTCCAGACGCGGTTGAATACGCAGCGGTCGCGGTGAACCTGGACCGCGGCCTCGGCCCGGTTCTCCATTTCGCCGGCAACTCCTATCCGCCTCGCTACACAGTCGGCTATCCCATGATGCTCGCCGCTGCCTATCCCATTCTGGGCCACCGGCCCGAGCGACTTTACGCAGTCACAGTGTTAACAGCACTCGTCGCAATCGCTGGCTTGTACTTGCTGACATTGTGGATGTTCGATCGGCCAAGCGCGACGCTCGCCGCTCTGCTATTGGCGACCTCGCCTCATTTCCTCGGCCTATCAACCATGGTGATGAGCGATGTCCCCGCGTTGGCCGTCGTAATTCTCGCAGTCCTCGCATTCCTGTATGCGCTCGAAAGAGTAAGCCTGGCTGCGTCGACGCTGTGCGGACTGCTGGTCGGCCTGGGCGTCACAATCCGCGTGAGCAACGGCGCAATTCTGATTGGAATGCTCGCCGCAGCTCTGATCGTCCGTCCGCGTAGATTCCAGCTCGCGCAGGTGCTGACGTTCGCGCTCGGATTCATCGCACTCCCATCTCTGCAGGCGTGGCTTAATCTGCACTACCTCGGATCGATCTTCTCAAACGGCTACGCCTTCTGGCTGCCGGCGTTCTACAACAGCGCGGTCTTCAAAACCTTCAAGCTGAGCTACCTGGTTGCACCCGCTGATCCGATTTACCGGCACGGAAACTTTGTCGCTTACTCTCTCGCAATGCTGGGCATCGACGGCATCTTCCACCAACTTCATTTGGGCACGGAATCACGAACGTTGGTTCACGCCCGCTATTCGTTGTTCCCATTTCCGGTGATCGTCTTCGCAGTCCTGGGAGCGTACTGGGCGATGCGCCAGAACCGAAGCGCCAGCACGATGCGGACGCTGTATTTGGGCTTGAGCTTTCTCGCCGCGCTGTTGCTCATTTATCTCCCTTATTTCCATGTCGAACCGCGCTTCATACTGCCGGCGCTGTTCATCGTCTTTGCAGCAGCGGGCTGGGGACTGGTCACTACAAATCGAAGGCTTGAGTGGGGTTGGGCGGGATTCGCGGTGATTGTTTTGGATGTGATTCTCGGAGGCTCTATCCTGGTCGAAACGTTTTCCCGCCTTACAACATCGGCGCCGTCGCAGTCGGAGCTCGTTGCCGAAGTGCAGGCGATCCGACCGCAGCTGAAGAACGTCGTGCTGGTCAGCGATCTCTCCCTGCAATGGCTCGAACTCATTGCGGGCGGCGAACAAACCGAATTCGTTGGACTAGACAGCGATCTTTACGGACGAGCGGTAAACGAAAAACATCTGTCCTGGCTGCAGCAGAAAAAGTCCAAAGGTTGGTCCGGCCAGGTACCGCCGACGTTACTTCTGCCCGGTGGCGAACTCGACCCTGGCGAAGCCAGCAAGCTCGCAGACGACGATAAACGCGGGCGCCCGGTTTACCTGCTCGTCGCTATTCCGACTAACAGCCAATGGCTCGGTGTGCTCAAGCGCGAATTCACTGAAATCGATCGCTACTTCTTGTACGAAACGATCGCGCGCGATCGCGAAGTGGCGCTTTATCGTTTGAAGCCGCACTAACTCGGCGTTTATCGAAAAAGCAGTGACTCCTCAGAATTCAGCGGCCCGAAAATCAAAAATATGTGAATTGTGACTTAGGTAAATCGTGACTAAAGAGGGAGCCAAAGCAAGCTTAACGCCCGGTAGCGAACGCGCTGTTGGACTCTAATCGCCTTAAACAGCAGTTTTCATTACTGTGATCGCTGGATTAAATTTGCGCAATCAGGTATTCCTGCGCACTATAATTGCTCTGGGTAGCTCGACTTGACTGCTGTATGACGAAGATGGCGAACGAAAGCCTCATTGACAGAAACCTGCCTCGGCGCCGTCGCGTGGTGCTCCACTTGCTCACAAGTCGAGTTTTCGGCGGCGCGGAGGAGCATGCACTGTCAATTTTGACCGCGATGAGTTCGCACGGATTCGAGCCGTGTCTGGCTGCGCCCGACGCGCTGATTGCTGCGATGGAACCGGAACTTTCTGCGGCGGGCGTCAAGTGCCTGCCGCTTGAATTTTCATCGAAGCTGGACGTGCTGACCGGCGCGCGCCTGCTGCGATTCATTCGGCGTGAAAACATCGCGATTCTGCATTGCCATCTGTTCACCGCGAGTTTTTTCGGCGCGGGAATCGCGCGGATGGCGGGCGTTGGCGCTGTCCTTGAAACCTGTCACGGTCCCGAGGTCTGGCGGATGGGAAAAGGCCTGCGCGCCAGCTTTTGGGTAGATCGGCAGATCGGACGACTGGTGGATAAGTACATCGCCGTGTCGCATGCCGCCGAACGCCATCTGGTCAGAAATAAGCGGGTACCGAAGAACAAAATTCGGGTTATCCACAACGGACGCGATCTGGATCGTTTCGCTTCGGCCAGCCCCAATCGACGCATCGCAACTCGCGCGGCGCTCGGACTCACCGACGAACCAACCCTGCTGGCAATGGCTCGGCTCGACGAGCAAAAGGGGCATCGGCATCTGATCGATGCGATCGCGAGAGTGGCTGAGACGCGGCCAAATCTGGTTACGCTTTTGGCCGGCGAAGGTCCGCTGGAGGATAGCTTGCGAGCGCAGTGCGCGAGGCTTGGGCTCGGGAACAGCGTGCGATTCCTCGGCTATCGTCGCGACGTGCCGGAACTGCTCGAGGCGGCCGACGTGGTCGTATTGCCGTCGCTGTACGAGGGGTTGCCGCTGGTTGCGATCGAAGCGCTGGCGGCGGGACGCCCGATGGTCGCGACGGAAGTCGATGGCACTCCCGAGGTGGTGCTCCACGAGCGGACCGGGCTGCTGGTGCCGCCTGCCAATCCGGTTGCACTGGCGGCGGCGATTGAGCGATTGCTTGACGATCCTGCGTTGGCTGCGCGCCTGGCGTCGGACGGACGGAAGTTTGTGCAGGAAAATTTTGCG
>DASXNP010000039.1:0-5626 GCA_036494985.1 Binataceae bacterium (SeqCode) | reverse complement strand
CATGCCAACCTGATCGACAACTGCCGGCTTGTGGTCGACCATGAGCAACCGGTATCGGTCACTTGGCTTCCACAGCACCACGACATGGGTCTGATCGGCTACTATCTCTATCCGGCGCTAACCGGCGGCACGTCTTATGGCTTTGCGCCCGCCACCTTTATACAGCGCCCGCTCTTGTGGCTGGAGGCAATTGGTCGCTATCGTGCAACCGCCAGTTCGGCGCCGAACTTCGCCTTCGAACACGTGCTGCGGCCGGGCCGGCTTACACGCGATCGGCTGGCGGGGCTCGACCTCTCCTCGCTACGCTTCTTGATGGCGGCGGCCGAGCAGATCAAACCCGATACCTATTGCCGCTTCCTGCAGACCTTTCGCTCCTGCGGACTCGATCCGGCGGCGTTCTTCGTCGCTTATGGCCTCGCCGAGAACACGCTTGCCGTGACCAACTACGGCCGCCGCATGCTTTCACTCAGCAGGCGCGAACTGACCCACGGTCGCGCGCGCGCTACCGAAACCGCCTCCGGCATCGCCGACGCGGTGCACCTAATGAGCTGCGGTCGGCCTCTCGGCGACACCAGCGTGGCAATCGTCGATCCCGACCTCCGCCAGCAGTTACCCGCAGGCCACGTTGGCGAGGTATGGGTGGCCGGTGCCAGTGTGTCGCCGGGCTACTGGGCGAACCCCGATGTCAGCCGTACGACCTTCGAAAACCGGTTGAACGGCGGCGACGACCGCTGCTACCTTAGCACCGGCGATCTTGGCTTTCTCGACGAGGGAGAGCTCGTAATCTGCGGCCGCCTCACGGAGATGATAATATTGCGCGGGCAGAACTTCTTCCCCCAGGACATCGAAGACGTGGCGGTTCGCGCAGTGCCTGCGATTCGCTCTGGCTGTGCCGCGGCATTTGAAATCGACCGCAACGGCGAGGCGGCCATCGCGCTTGTCGCGGAAGTGGGTGGGCGCGTCGAAGCCGACCCGCTCGCCGCAGTGCGCGCCGTCCGCGCTGCGCTTGGGCTGGACCTTGCGGAAGTTCTTTTCGTCTCCCCGCACGAGGTGCCTAGGACAAGCTCGGGCAAAGTGATGCGCTATCGAGCGCGCGAGATGTTTCTGGGAAATCGGTTCGCCGTTGTCGCCCGTCATGTCCGCGAGCCTGCGGCAGCTGTGCATCAGGCTCTCACCGACACGCCCTTCGCTCAACTTTTATCTCGTTACCAGCTCACAGGCAGCGAGACTATGACCTTGCATGAGGCGGGCGTAGACTCACTCGATCTCGTGCAGTTCCTGCACGAGCTGCAGGAACTGCTCGCCGAGCATAGCGCGGCTGCGCTCGGCGACGAAGTCGATACGCACCTCGTCCAGCAGACAACGATTGCCGAATTAGTCGAACTCGCAAGCCTGATCAAAACGGTTCCCGCGCAAGCGTTGAGCAAGATTCGGGCAAAGTTGCGCGCGGCGCGCACCGCCCACGCGGCGCGAGACCTGAAGATGATGTTAGCTGACACGGCGCTGCCTTTCTCGCCCGTGCTGAAGTCGGCCGAAGTGCCGGCCGCGTCGAATACCGTGCTGCTGACCGGGGCTACCGGCTTTCTCGGTCCGTTCCTGCTCGCCAGCTTGCTCGAGCAGACCTCCGCCAAGATAGTCGCGGCGGTCCGCGCCGGTAGCGAGGGCGAGGCGATAGCACGCCTCCGTGCTGCCGTCTGTCAGTCTGGCCTCGAGCGGCGACTCGGCCGCGCGCTTGCCGAAAGGGTGGAGATAGTGTGCTGCGACCTCGAGCAGCCGAGGCTCGGCTTCGGGGCGCGTGACTGGGACCGACTTGCGCTTAGTATTGACGCGGTTTTCCATAACGGTGCGGCGGTAAACTATTTGTTCGACTATGCGCGGATGCGGGCCGCCAATGTCAACGGTACTGCCGAGCTACTCCGCCTTGCTTGCACAGGACGGCCCAAGGTTTTCAACCACATCTCCACTACCTTTATTTTTGGCTGGGCGACCAAACCAATACTGCTAGAGAGCGATGGCAATGCCGGCATGGAACTGCTCGACTTTGGCTACAGCCAGTCGAAGTGGGTTTCCGAGCGGATGGTGGCGGATGCCGGAAACCAGGGGTTGGCGATTCGCATCTTCCGCCCCGCGCTGATCACCCCCTCCGTACAGGGGCAGGGCAACAACTTCGATATCACCATCCGGTTGCTGGCTTTTATGCTAAGCTACGGCATCGGCGTCACCGCCCAGAACCAGGTGAGCTTCCTTCCGGCCGATATCACCGCCGACAACATCGTCGCGATCGCAAGCCTCGCGGATACGGCAGGCGGCACCTTCCATGTCACGCGCGATGAATATCAAACGATGAAAGACGTTACGGACGCGATGACGCTCCAGACCGGGAGGCACTTCGATCTATTCGATCTCCAGCGCTTCGTGCCTGAGGTGATCCGCCGTTGTCGACGTGAGGACCTGTTGTTCCCGCTGCTCGATTTCTTAATCAGATCGGTCGACAATATCGCGTCGATGGAGTTCAAGCGCTATGACAACTCTATCTATCGCGCCGCCCGCGATCGCAGTCCTTGGGGACGGCGCGATCCCCCGCTAGCCGATACCGTCTCGGGCATCCTAAGCTTCATGGAGCGGAAGGGCATCTTCAAGCCGTGATCAACCCGCCTGTTTGCAGGGCTCTAAAAGCGATCCGCGCTGGAGTGAACCCCTTGCTGTTTCGAAGAGATACATGAGTCAGAGCCTCCCGCAACAAGGCCCTGGCAACGGAAGCAGGGGTTACAACTCGGTGCTCGTTGAAAGCGCGTTCGATGATGAGACGCTTGAGCCGAAGAGCCCATTCGCCGTTGGCGGTGTCTCATCTCAACTTTTATTTTTTTCTGTTGACTTTTGAACCGCGCTCAAGGTGCGAGTCGAACAACCAACCGCCGGGCTCGGCGCGTCCGGTAAGGCGGGCCATCTGGTCGAGCAGCCAGCGTTCGACCACGTCCTGTGAGAACCTCCATCGGCCGCTCTTCTTGACCGCCGGAATCATTCCGGCCGACGCCGCTCGGCGCAGCGTTGCAGGATGTACCCGCAGCCAGACTGCAAGCTCACGAATCGTCACCACCCGGCGGGACGCCGCGATCGAGCGACGAGCGTCGCGATTGCTTTGCATTTTCTTGTAAATTCTCCGCTACTTCTTGCTGAGCTTGTGCACCGTGCGGCGCCTGTTCTCCGGCGGCGCCATCAACGCTGTACTGGATAGGTACTGCACTTTGTAAGATAATGTAAGGATAAGTCAAGGGTGGCTAGCTCAAAATGTCGCGCGGTTAGTGTGTCTGTCGTTACAATCGAGGAATATGAAGAAGCGAAGGGAGGACGCGGAGATGATTCAGGTTCGTATCCCGGCAAAGCAGAAAAGGCTCCTCGAAGAAGCCGCGCGCAAGATGGGACTATCACTGTCCGCCTGGATTCGGCTCGTGTCTCTCAAGGCGGAGCGCGAGCAACGGTCCGGCAGCAACTGACCGGCGACACAGAGCAGAACTGGAGCGTCGACCCGGTTCCGCGTGCCCGGGGGAGATCCCGATGAACTCAAAAAAACAAAATGTGGTCCGGCGTCCAGGTGCGAGCGGGCTAAGCCCTGACGCCGAATTGCGAGTGATGACGCTCCGGGACGTCGCCGATTACCTGCACTGCCATTACTCCACCGTCTATCACCTTTGCCACGAACGGAAAATTCCCGGCTTCAGGCTCGGTGGCGAGTGGCGGTTTCTGAAGTCGGAGATTGATGAGTGGATCGCGAAGGGTGGCGGTCGGCCATCTGGAAGAGCGCCAGCAAGGACCGATGATGGGCGGCGCGGGCGCAAGCCGATGTCGAAGATGAAGAGATCGTGAGCGGCAGCGCGGATTGAGCATGGCGATTTGTGCGGCTCGCCCCGCTGATATGATTCCCGGCTAAGGTCGCGCTCGTGACTCGATTTGGTTGCCGCGGCTCCAATTGATAGTGCGGCCGATGCCCCCAGGGCAGAGCTCGAGTTCCGGTTCAGGGAGCCGGGTCTTTCTTTGTTATCCGCAGAAATTCGGCCTTCATCGCCTGCAGACGTTCATCGATAATCTGATCGTACTGATGAGGGGTAGGCAGCGACTTCAAAACTCGCCGCCTTCGGCGGATGAGCGCGATCAGCAGCACCACCGCCCCGATGACGGCGCCGGCAATATAACCCCACAATTCGCCGTGGGGCATCATCCCGACTTCGAGAAGCAACGAAATGGAATAACCTCACAATGACGCGGTGCGCCGCTTCTCCCTTGAAGTACCCGACGCGACCGGCGTAGCCGAGTCATTGGCCATGACCGGAAGATCTAATGGGCCGCACTGACGGTCAAGCGTTTCTGATTCTCTGTAAAGGCTGACCTTGGTCGGAAGACCTTGACAGTCCAGACCTCACGGTTGGCAGCAGTGGTGGAGTCGATGATGTCGGTGATCGAACCGATAAGGCGCCAAATCTGCAAGGACCTGCGCCGCCCGACCGAGCTCATCCACATCGAAGCGATCATGATCCCGCCAGGCGCAAGCGAGTCTGAGAGGCGGCCCACTACGCTCACAGGATCGCGGAAATAAGAAAGGACCTCGTTGAAAATGATGGTGTCGAACTTCTGATCGGGTACAAACGATTCGATATCGGCGCGCCTGAACTCCGTGCATCTCTCAGCGCCAGCGGCCGCTTTCGCAATAGCATTCGCACTGATGTCGACTCCGACGTATGGCGATAGCCACAACCTGCTAACTTTTGCTGCAGGATGCCTTCTCCACATCCTAGATCAAGAATGCTACCTCCAGCTTTAAAGAAATCATAATAGCCTACAATTAGGCTATAGCGGGCGAGATCATCAACTCCTTTCATGTACGACCACTGCCCGCTCGCGTACTCCTTCTCCCAGTCCTGCGGCAGGACGGCATAAGGACGGTACTGGCCTAGCACCAACAGCGAGTCCGGCACGACCGACACGGCAGCGCGGATCGCTGCCTGCCTCAGGAAGATCGGCAGGAGACGAAGCCGTCGCGCCACTCCGGCACTTAATGGTTCAAGGCCGGCCTGGGAATTCCGCCATGTTTGAATCATCGAGGCTGCGATGCGACCCATCGGGACCACGTCTAGCACACCTACACCTGGCAAATATACCCTACTGAGGGACGGATCAGGAATTTTGCGCTAACTGATCCTTGTTTGCAACGCCCTAAAAGTGATCCACGCTGGAGTGAACCCTTGGCCTGGACAGGCCAGCGCGATCCTCGACCGCTATGAAGGCTGCAGGCGCGCGGCAGGATCGTGCGCGACAAGCCGTTAAGTCTCAGGCTGCGGCCTTTGTCGCAGGTTTGGGCGCGATCTTTGTGCCGAATTGCCGGAGAAATAGCCTTGTCCATCGATATAACGAGCTAAGGTCCAGGTCCGCCGGCTGCTCCCTTACTACATCGATTGGATCCCAGTCAGAGCGCAACGCTACGAATTTGGGATGGCAGAGTGACGTCCGGCGGTTAACGTGGAAGTGACCATCGGTTTCGACCAGCACCACGTCGCCCTCTTCGGGTGTTATCCAGAATCTGGCTTTTCGGGCTCGGGGCGGGTGTTGCATCGTCCGGAGGGATCGGACGCGG
>DASXNP010000038.1:0-2541 GCA_036494985.1 Binataceae bacterium (SeqCode) | reverse complement strand
TACTTCTATTTCTCGCGATCCTCTTTCACCCTCAAAGCCTTGTCGATGACGAGTAACCGAAACCGTGCGATCGCCGCGGCGATGGGCACCGCTGCAGCGCTTGATCTGACAGTCGATGACGCGATCGTGCTCCAGCAGTCGAACAAGCTCGCTGTGCGCCTGTTGCCGTGCGACGTTCTTGCTCGGGTCGCGGAGGAGCGCATCAAGCGGTGGGCTGAGTTCGAAGTCGAGCTTGCTTTACGGCTCGCGCAAACCGAGAGCCCGGTAGCTGCGCTTGAGCCTCGAGTCGCGCCGGGCGCCTACGTGCGTGACGGATTCGTAGTCACGCTGTGGACCTACTACGAACCTGTGCCGTCCCGAGAGTTCGCGGCAGCCGACTACGCGCACGCGCTTGAACGGCTGCATGACTGTATGCGGCACATCGACTTACCTACGCCGCACTTTACGGATCGAATCACCGACGCCCAGCGGCTTATCGCAAAACGCGACCAAACTCCGGAGCTCGCTCTCGGGGACCGTGAGCTTCTTAGTAACACGTTACAAAGTTTGCGACAGGCGATCAGCGCCCGAGCCGGCCGCGAGCAACTCCTACACGGCGAGCCACACCCGGGCAACGTGCTCAGGACGAAGCAGGGCCTGGTGTTCATAGACCTCGAGACCTGTTGCCGAGGTCCCGTCGAATTCGACCTCGCCTACGTGCCCGAAGAGGTGAGCGTGCACTACCGGAGCGTTGACCAACAACTGCTCCGCGAATGCCGGATCCTGATGCTTGCGATGGTCGCAGCGTGGCGCTGGGATCAAAACGACCAATTCCCCAACGGGCGACAAGCAGCGCGAGAATTCCTCAGCGCGCTGCGGGGAGCACTGTCGGGCGCACCCTTCTCGGCGCACTTGCCGCGCTGGACTGACACCTGAATCGCGGGGAACAAGGCCGTCCCGCTTCTCAATCACGAGGTGACGAAGGGGGTTAAAATCCAATCGTCCTCGGCGACCAAACAGCGCCGGTTCGACAGGCGCAACACGCCAGCGTACTAGCCAGATGATCGCGCGAAACCGGGATGAGTTTACTCCGTTATGACCACCGGCGCCCGACTCGAAATCCAGGGCGCTGCTCCACGAACTTCGCCCATAGCCCTTTAGTTTGCCGAGGAAAGCGACGAGTGACGGCCGCAAGGCGATTCCCTGCGGCGCGGACAGCCGACGCAGAGGATCTACGATCCGCAGCGTCCGAAATCGCGTCGTCAAATCAACGGCAGTTTCGAGACTTGGACTCGACTTGGACCGTTCCCCTGCGCTCTCCGCAATGGTCTGAGATCCGACTTCTTGCGCACAGCACCTTAACTCCCGCCGTTTACTTTTTTGAGCCTTTGGTGCCGACAATTCTCAGTCGCGGTTCGAGATTTCCAGACCCTTCGAACGCGCCAATGTCACTTTGACTTAAGGCGCGGGTCATCGGCGGACACGCATTGCGCCTTGTTATAGAATCGTAGCCCGACCTGTCGATTCTTCTTGTTGGTCGCGCGGCGATCGCGATCAAGCACGTGCTCGCATTCCGCCCGATCGCGAAAGGTCGTAGGACGCTTGCCCCACTGGCTTAACGGCGCATCGGCGTTTCCTGTCGGGTAGTCGCGGCCCGTCGGCGGAATCATCAGATACCAACCCACAAGCGCGAGCGCGGCTGCATGGCGGGGCTTCATCGGACGGCATTCTCTCAATCGCGAATCGAGACTTCCAGACCCCTTGCAAACTCGCTCAATCAGTCGCTCCGCGTGAGCGCTACACACGTCCATGTGTCGCCTATCGGATGCCCGATATAATCGAGAGGCCGGACGCCCGTCGTCGCGCGCCTTCCGTCCCGGCAGAACTTGCACCGTGCATGAATCTTCGCGACCTGGACAGCGACGGCGCGCTCGTTCGGAACGTTGACGCGGCTATTTTCCAAGCACGGCGAGAGCGTTGCGGAGCGGAGCGCTGGAAATCTGGATCATCCCCGAGAACGGGTGATCGAGTTCAAGGATCAGAAATATCGCGCCTGCGACCGAGACTGCACTGACCAGCAGCGTAACAAATATCGTCGCGTTGCGCGGCGCGAATAGTCCGAAGCTGATGAAAAGGATCGTAAGCCAAAAGACTACGACCACCAGGAACGTAGTGGAAATCGAAGATCCACTCTGCTCAAACAACAGCCATCGTGTCTGCGCGAGGTTGACCGCCATAGACTCTGCCTGTGACTGGATGGCTCGCTGCGAATCGGTGCGGGGTGCGAGCCCCTGAAGTTTGTCAAACAGCGCTTCCCGGCCCGCGTCAGGGCCGCGCTGACCATCATTCGCCCAGATCTGATTTATCAACCCGGCGGCGTCGACCTTCAGCATGCCGCGTGCTTCATCGGTTTCCGGTCCGTAATGCGCCAGCACACGGTCGAGCAGGATGATGTTCGCAGCCATTTGCGTGAGCTCGCCGCGCTGAGTGTCGAACGAACCTTTGGCCGAGGCCACCAGCAGGCCGAGCAACAGGGCCGTCATCGTTCCGATCAGTCCGACG
>DASXNP010000037.1:0-1596 GCA_036494985.1 Binataceae bacterium (SeqCode) | reverse complement strand
AAACAGCGAAATCAATCTGAACACCGCGGACGTGCTGATCGAGAGCGCCTACTTCAAGCCGCAAAACATCCGGGCAACGTCAAAGAAGCTGGAGCTGCGAACGGAATCCTCCTATCGCTTCGAACGCGGTGCTGATATCGGGATTTGTGACTGGGCCAGCCGCCGCGCCGCGCAGCTGATCCTTCAAACTGCCGGCGGGGCGTTGGCGTCCGGCGTCGTCGATGCTTATCCGAACCCCGCTGAACCGAAGCAGATCACGCTTCGGCATCACAAAGTCAAAGAGTTGCTTGGAGTCGACCTCTCGCCGGAGCACGTGGAAGGGTATCTCGGTCAATTGGAGCTGAAAGTGGCCGGGCGTAAACCGCGCCCCGTCGGCGCCGAATCTGGCCCCGCTGAACCGATCACGTTCAAGATTCCGACTTTCCGGGTCGACCTGAAGCGTGAGGCCGACCTCATCGAAGAAGTTGCGCGCCTCTACGGAGTCGATCGCATTCCATCGACGCCACCGCGAGGCGCTATTGGGAGCAACGCATTCGACGGTGTTCATGATCAATACACCGAAGCGCGCGGCATCATGGCGGGCCTGGGTCTGTTCGAAGCCCAGGGCCAAACGTTGATTTCTGATACGGCGGCCAAACTGGTCTCGGGCGACTCGATGGTGCGTCTAGCCAACCCGCTCAGCAGCGACATGAATGTGCTGCGTCCGAGCCTCCTGCCGGGATTGTTGGATAGCCTGCGTCACAATGTCAGCCGCAAGGTAAACGACATCGCGTTGTTCGAGTTGGGCCGAGTGTTCAACGATTCAACGGTGCCGAGCCCTGCTGGCAAGCCGGGAAGCACCGCCGCGGTAGCTTCCGGCCGGGAGGAGCGCCGCCTGGCCATTGCTCTGACTGGCCAGCGTGACCCTGTGTTCTGGTCCGGCGAAGGCCGCGGCGCCAAATTCGACGTGTACGACCTGAAAGGGATCCTGGAAGGTTTCTTTGAGCAGTTTGGGCTGCGCGGGATCAGTTTCGCCGCGTCCGGAGAGACAACGCCGTTGTTCCTCGAATCAGGTTTCGTTCAGCTCGGGAAATTTCAGCTTGGCAGATTCGGACAGTTATCGCCGATATTGGCGAGGCAATATGATCTGCGCGATGCTGTCTTGCTGGCGGAATTGAATTTCGATGTGCTGTTGGCGCGACGGAATCCATGCAAATCCTTCAAACCCCTGCCGTCATTCCCGCCGGTCCGACGAGACGTCGCTATGGTGGTTCCGGAAGCGACCACGCACGATGCAGTCCTCCAGGTAGCCAAACAGACCAAGCCGGCGAACCTCGAATCGGTTGAGCTGTTCGACGTCTTTCGCGGGAAAAATGTTCCCGCCGGGCAGAAGAGCATGGCTTACGCTTTCATTTATCGGAGCGCGGAACGCACGTTGACCGATGCCGAGGTGAGCGCCGCACACGAAAAGCTCGTCGAGCAATTCAAGCAGAAGCTAGCCGCGACCGTTCGGGAATAGGCTCGCTCGGCATCACGAGTTCGGTTGTCGCGGCTTAACCTGCTAACGCTCGCAGGCCAGCCACGTTGAGCCGTAGCAAAACCCATTCATTAAGCGCC
>DASXNP010000036.1:0-2489 GCA_036494985.1 Binataceae bacterium (SeqCode) | reverse complement strand
TAAGGAGCCGCTCGAATTGCCCGCGTTGATCCCACGAGGTTATCCGCAGGGTGATCGCCTTGGCGCCGTCGCGACTTAGCTTGCGAAGTTGCTCGGCGCATCTTTCGGGTGAGCCTGCGGCGGTCCATGCTTCAATCATTTGAGGCGCGAACACCGGGCCATAGTATGCGTCGAGAAAGCGCTTGGACTCTTCGAGCGCGCAGGCTTGATCTGAATTGATGTTGACGTTGTGGTAGGCGATGTTGGGAAACGAGTCGGAGTTCTGGCCCGCATCGCGAAGGAAGTGATCGAGCTGTGACTTTAGCGTCTTGAAGAGGTCCGGAAAGATCTCGACGCTCATCCATCCGTCGGCGATTTGCGCGACCCGGCGCATCGCAACGGCTGCCTGATGCGGCATGGGATTGGCCGCGATCCAGATCGGGCATGGCTGCTGAACCGGGCGGGGACTTATCGTTACATCTTTGAAAGATCGATACTTGCCCTCGAAGCTCACATTGTCGGCGTTCCAGAGTCGCCGGCAGATCGCGATATTTTCCGCCATCCGAGCGCCGCGCTGACCATCCGGGATGCCCCAGACCCCGCCCTCGCGGGCGCTTACGCCGCCGGCAACGATCCCGGTGCAGACCGCGAGCCGCATCCTGCCCGCGGAGATCAGATCAAGGGTCGCCCATTGATGGGCAAAAATGATCGGGTCGCGAATCGGGAAGCTAGCCATGCAACCAACGCCTAGCTTAACGCGGCTGGTGGCGCTCGCCAGTGCGCCGAGCAGTGCGATCGACTCGGGCCGCGGCTTCGCCATCACACTGTCCCCAACCCAAACTGAATCAAACAGCGGGTTTTGATCGGCCGCGCACGCGAGCGCGAGCATCTCGGACCAAGACCCGATGCCGAAAAAGATTCCGCGCTGGGGAATCGTGAAACCAAGACTCAGACGCTGATTCGCCACGCTGCTGGACCGCCAACCGCAAAGAATTTGCGACTTGCCTATTCCAGCCGATCGATTACGCGTCCACAGGGAAGAGTCATGTCGTAAACCATATAGCTGGCGCCCACGATCCGCTTGACTGGAAATCGACTCCACGGATCGAGCACCGAGGTTTCGGGGAACGAGATCGAGCCGGTTCCCTCCCAAGCCTCGTGTACCTTGTTTTCGGTGACGGTCTCGATTATCTCGGCGACTGCCGGTCGAGGCGCATCGGCCTCGGCTGCAGGGATCAGCCGAAAGCTGACGCCGGTGCGAGTCGGCCCGTGTGCCGGGCCGGCGGGGCGTTCGGCGCGCATCACGGCGCTGGCGATCCGCAGACCCCTGGGGCGCTCCATGGTGCCGAAAATCATGTCGCGCTCGGCCTTGAACTCGATCGTCGCGAGTTTCTTAGGAAAACCCCAAATCTCACGACCGGCCAACATGGGGGGTTCGGTGTCGACTACGATGTGCTGAATATAGGTGTGCGGCTTGGAGCGATGTTCGACGAGCAGCGAGAGAATTGCTTCGTTGTAGGGGCCAAAGGTCGTCCAGGGGTACTCAAAGAACGAGAGCACAGCGGTGGCGGGCTCGCTCAATGAAAGGGGCGCGGGCAAGGCTTCGAGGGCCGCGTCGGCGTCGGTTTCGAACGCAATCGCGATCGATCGCGCACCTTTGTAATAGAAGGGCGGCCGCTGGTAGGCGGGCGCATCCGCAGGCATCGAGTATCCCAGTTTGCTCAGAGTCAAACGTCCTTGTCTTGCCATCGTTGGTTCTCCTAGTTCCGCCAGCGGTTCGGCGGAGGTTTCAACTCTTGCCCCCTGGCTTGAGTTTGCGCCAGCGCCGTGCGCTAATGACGCCTGCAAGCGACGGTAATCAACACTAGTAGGTTTCGTCAAACCGATGGGGCGGACTCGCGAGAGTTCGCAGGGTATAAGTAAGAAGAGAAGGAATATCCGTCATGGTTGAGAAGACGGTTGAAATCACGGGTAGCTCGACAACCTCGATCGAAGAAGCAGTGAGGATAGCGGTAGCCCGGGCGGGCGTGACGCTGTCGGCGATCCACACCGCGCATGTCGAAGATATTAGCGCGATGGTCGTGGACAACAATCTGGTAAGGTGGAAGGTGAAGGTAAAGATAACCTTCACGATTCACGATCAGTTGCACGAGTAGATTGCGAAGAACAACGAGCGCTTCGTCCCACGCGTCGGCGCGGGGAAACAAAGTGTCCAACGCGGTCCCAACCTAGGGACGCAAGAGGAGAGGAGATCACCATCCGGATCGGATCAGATCAAGCGACGATCGATCCAGAACAGACCGGATCCTGAAAATAAGCCCATGGCCGCAAAAGTAATTGAAGTTCAAAAAGGTATTTTCGAAATCTTCCTTCCGCTTCCTATGCGCCCGACGATCATTAACGTCTACCTGATCGACTGCGGGGGCGGAAATTGGACCCTGATCGACACCGGAATGAACACCGACGACAGCCGCAAGACGCTTGAAGAAGCGTTCCAGAGCGTGGGCACC
>DASXNP010000035.1:0-5661 GCA_036494985.1 Binataceae bacterium (SeqCode) | reverse complement strand
CAAAACGCGCGTCACCGCCAACGTGCTGGGCACCGTGCGTCGCGAGCTTGAGCTGCGCGAAGCCCAGAAAGCGCCCGAACGTGAACGTTTGATCGCTATTCTCGGTCACGACGGCGATGTCGAATCGCTTAGCCGCGAGTTGGCCGACAAGATTCGCACGGGCGCGATCTCCATCGACGACTGCGCGGTCCACGACTACGCCCGCCAGTCGCTCGCCGACGCGCTTGCGATCAACAATCCGAAGTGGCTCACCCGCTGACGAAATGAGTTCGCGTAACTTCGCGCCGCGTACCTGGTTCGCGGCGCTCTTCACCGCGGTCGCGATCGTGGTGCTCGGCGCGCGTCTGTTCGATTATCGCCTTCGCTATCGTGACCCCGCCTTCTCTTACTACTGGTATTGGGCCTCGGGTTACGCGCGCGGCAATCTGGAGATCTGGCGCGATTGCAGCTATCCGCCGCCGTTTCTGGCGATGTTCGTTCCATTCACCTGGCTTGATCCGCGCTTGAGCTGGTGGGCCTGGCAGGCTCTTCAGATTGCCGCGCTCGCTGCGGCTTTGATGCTCTTCGAGCGCGAGCGCGAAGCACCGCTTAATTGGAATGTCGTCGCGATCGGGCTCTCGCTGGGGTTTGTTTTTCCGCAAACTCTCGGCTCGCTGTACGAAGCTCAGCCGACCCCGCTGCTCCTGCTCCTTCTGGTGCTTGCGTGGATCAACTCGCGTCGTGGTCGCGCGCCGACCGCCGGGCTGTGCCTGGCAGCCGCCGCCAGCCTCAAACTCTACCCTGCAGCGGTCGGCGGCTACTTTCTGTTTCGATCGCGCTGGCGGGAGATTTTGTGGGCCGCCTTCGGCGTCGCGCTCATCATTCCGCTAACCGGGTTGCGAGCCTGGTACGGCGCGCTTTTCCTCGGCGCGCCCTTTTATTTGAATTCCCAGTTCTGGATGGGCAACGAGCGCGCCGTCAGCCTGCTGCAGAACGCCTGCGCGCTGATAGACCGAATCGGCTTATCGCCGCCGGATCGTCAGGCGCTTGGACTGGCCGTCGCAGTCGCATTGCCTGCAGCCCTTCTTGTTGTTGGCGTCGGTGCGGCTCTGACGCTTACTTGCGGCGCCGATGCGCAATCCGACGCGCTGTGCTTCGGTCTATGGCTGATTGCCCTGCCGCTGCTATCGCCGGTCGCCTGGTCGCAGTACGCGATCGTAGCACTGCCGGTCGCTTTGCTAGTCGCGATGGGTCTCTATCAAGCGATTGATGGAGCTTGGTCATGGACAAATCTCGCGCCCGGCTTCCGAGCAGGCGTCGCGCTTCTAGCCTTCGCGATGGCTGGCTTTAGCCTCCCCGCATTTTGGGGGACGCTGCGCTCTGTGCACCTTTATTTCTTTGCGATGGTCGCGAGCTACGTCGGCACCGCTCTATGCTTATACAACTCGCGCGGCTCCCTGCAGTTGTCAGTTGGACGGTCCAAGCATGAACGCTCGTGATTAGGCTTTTATTCCCTCGCTGCGGCAGGGGCGGCTAAAATCGGATGGCGCTTGTAATGCTTAAGCCCGTCAATGATTTGCCATTCGGTCTGCCGTGCGCGATCGACTCGAGGATTGCGGGGCTCGGTGTCGGTCAGTTCAAGAGCGAGCTGATTTCGGCGTGCAGCTGGAAGTCCTGACCAGTGCGGTCGTACGGTGTCGACTCTCGGGCGCGGGTTCGCCGCGCAATCAAGTGATTCTGTCGCTCGCGTCACCGCGAGCGGGGCGCTCTTGATGGGTGCGGTTGACTATCCCGGCACGAAGGGCGAGGCCGGGTCGCTCTATGTGGAGATAGAGCGAATCCGCAAAGGCGTCGAGCCCAATCGCGCGCGGCGCAAAGTCTGCTTAGGGCTTCGGCGGACGGCGGTGTCAACCCCGAGCCCAAAGGCAGGCTATCGAATCATCAAGTTGCTTAGCTCGGTGCTGCCCGCTCGCATCCGGGCCTGGCAAAAGAAGGTCCGCGGCGGAGTCAAGCGGGAACAGGTAAGGGACGCGAGCGCGGACTGTCTGCTTATAAGAATCGCGTTTCTAGCCGAAGCGCCGGTCCGGTTGTGGCCCGTGGCCTTCATCGCATTGCCGCTTACGGGACTGATCGCCGCCCCTGCGCCCGCCGCGCTCGCGCGCCTTGCGCTCGGCTTCTTCATCCCCTCGGGGTTTGAGCGGAGTGCGACCGTGGCGGGCGCGAACATCATCTCGGCAGCGCCCGGCGCACCGGTGGCGGGATGTGTGATCGGGCCGGAAATCGCGAAGTTGAGCAACCCGTCATGGATGCCGATGCTTTGAAGCTTAAGTACTCATCGCTGGCCGCATTTATCGCCCATTACGAGCTACTGAAATCGACCAAGGCTCTGCTGGGAGACGAGCAAGCGCGTCTGGACGCGATGAAGGAAATCGTCGCAAGGCTGAGTGTGCGGGAGCGCGACGCGATCGATTCAAATGCTGACGGCGTGGCCCGGCGCCAGCGTGAACGCGCCGAGCGAAATCTGGCGCGCGAGTTGACGGCGCGGGGAATCCTCAGCGCCTGATTCGAGATGCTGAACTATCTTGCGCGTCGATTGGCATTTGGCGCTGCCGTGCTGATCGGCACTTCGCTGATAACCTTCCTAATTGCGTTCGTGGTCCCGGCCGATCCAGCGGTGACGATCGCGGGCGCGAAAGCTGATCCGCAGACGATCGCTCTGATTCGCAGTCAATACGGATTGGATCGCCCCCTCTATGTGCAGTACTGGCGCTACGCTGAGCGGGCCGCGCACGGCGACCTAGGCCGATCATTCGTGCGCCGCCAGAGCGTGACGCGCTTGATCGTGGATCGATTGCCCGCTACGGCGCTGCTGGCGGTCTCAGCGATGGCGGCGTCGTTGGTGATTGGAATCGCGATGGGGGTGACCGCGGCCGCCTACAACGGGCGCCCCGTGGACGACGCTCTGTTGATCCTCGCGCTGACGTTGGTTTCGATGCCGGTGTTTTGGCTTGGGACAATGTTGCTGGTCACGGGCGGACTGTACTTCAAGTCTTTTCCGCTTGGCGGACTGGCGGGACCCAAGAGCCTGGTCCTGCCGACCTTGACGCTGGCGCTGGGCTCGGCTGGGTACTACTCGCGAATCCTGCATAACAATCTCGCCGAAGTTCTCGGGCAGGACTATATCCGCACGGCGCGCGGCAAGGGCGTGTCACGGCGTGAGACGATGACCCGGCATGCAATGGCCAACGCGCTGCTGCCGCTGATCACGCTTGCGGGGCTGGATTTCGCGGGACTGCTGTCGGGCGTGGTGCTTACCGAGACGGTGTTCAACTGGCCCGGCATCGGGCGGCTCGCGTTCGAAGCGATCTTCAACCTCGACATTCCGTTGATCATGGGTACCGTGATGTTCTCCGCGTTTCTAATCGTGGTGGCGAACGTGGCGGTCGATCTCCTCTATGCTTGGCTCGATCCGCGGATTCGGCTGGAGTCTGCCTGATGCGATCACCGGCGGGTGCGATGGAATTGATCGGTGCGCTGATGGTCGGGTCGCTGTTGCTGATCGCGCTGCTGGCACCGCAGCTCGCGCCGCACGACCCTGCCCGCGCGGTTGCGGATTCATTCGGCGATCCGGCTGCGCCGAGCGTGTCGTTTCCATTGGGAACCGACGAACTTGGGCGCGATGTACTCTCGCGAATAATATACGGTGCGCGGGTGTCGGCGACGGTCGGACTGGCGGCGATGACGGTTATGATGACGATTGGAGTCGCGATCGGGCTGGCATCGGGGTTTTTCGGCGGAGCGATCGACTTCGCGCTCATGCGACTTACCGACGTGATGCTGGCGTTGCCGGCCTTGCTGCTGGCAATGGCGATGGTTGCGATTTTGAGCCCCAGCCTTTTCGGCATTCTGCTGGTGATCGGGCTTGTCTCATGGACGTCGGTAGCCCGCGTCATCCGCGCCGAAACACTTTCGCTGTCGCAGAGAGATTTCGTGACCGCGGCGAGATCGCTGGGCGCTTCGCCGTTGCGGCTGATAACCCATCACGTGATGCCCAATGTGATACCCACGATAATCGTGATGGCGGCGCTTGGTACCTCGACTACGCTGCTGCTCGATGCGGGCCTAAGTTTCCTCGGGCTGGGTGTCCCGCCGCCGACCCCGAGCTGGGGAAGAATGGTCGAGGAATCGACAATTTACTTTCGCACGGCCCCGTGGATGGCGGCGTTTCCCGGGTTGGCGATTCTGTACGCCGTGCTGGGATTCAATCTGCTCGGTTATGGATTTCTTCGCCGCCACTCGCGCCGCGCGTGAGGCGGTACTCATTCCATTAAACGCACTCCTAATCGCGCAAAATCTCGATCGAATTTGCGCTAAACGATCTCGGGACCTACCCCGACGAGGACTTGCCCGTGGTGAGAGCGTCCTCATCGCAGCCGACAGCTGGATGGGTGGCGCTAACCGCCGTTGGCATGGTCTGGTGCGTAGGGATGTTAGGAAATACACACCCATTTCTCTATTTTCAGTTCTAAGTAGACAGTAACAACCTTGCCGCCTTTCTGGCGCTGCAACTCTCAGCTCAACGCGTACACCTTTGGGTGCTATTTGAGTGATATCTTGGATCCGGCCGAGAACGCACTTGGACCCAAGCCAATTTCGTTGACGCAATCTGGAAGGAGTTGCGACTGAACGGGGGAGCTCATAGCTACTAGCCGCCCAACGCTTCCGGCTCGCATTAGCGAGAGAAGTGACTAAATCGCGCGAACATCAAATGGGCGAGTACTGGGACAGATGATCTTCGACAATGATGTCACAGATACTCGATCCGATCACCGGCGACTAATTCGACTCGACTGAAGACCCGACGCGGGTGCCGTCCAAATGCTTCCCTACGAGGTCTTCTATGGCGCTAGCAAGAAGGCGCTCGAGAGTTACCCTCGGGCGCAAGCGTAGAATTCGCGCGACTCGTAAGTGACCGCGAAGCTCATCGTGACGGACGCGACTTGAGCCGGATAGGTCAGGCGCCAGCATTGGAGAAGATCTCGTCGAGAAATCGCGCGTCAGGCCCGTTTCATAGTGGTTTCGGTTGCGGTTGCGACTGCGGTTTCACCTGCGGTTGTGATTTTGCCGCCCGACTTGCGAGCGTTTTCCTGAGCATCGAAGCCATCATGCCGCGCGCCACTGAACCAGGAACCACCGCGTTCATGATCCGATTCAACCGCCCCGGAATAATCATGGAGCGGTTTTCCGCTAGCGCTTTGAGCCCCTCGTATACGCATTGCTCCACTTTCATCGGCTTGATGGGCATGGTCTCCGGACTGAGACCGAGCGTCGCGATCACAGGTGTATCCGTGGGCGCCGGCGGCAACACCGTCACATGCACACCCAGGGGTTTGAGCTCGACGTGCAGCGCTTCGCCGAAACTGTGGACGTAGGCTTTTGCGGCGCCGTCATTCGCCATGTAGGGAAGACCGTTGCTCGCACCCATCGCTCCCACGAGCAATAGTCCACCACGCCCACGCGAGGCGAGCTTCTGGCCGAAATGATGCGCGATGTCTAGATGCGCGAGGGTATTGAGCCGCAGAAGGCTCCTTAATTCTTCCCGATCGATCTTCAGGAACTCTCCCGGATTTCCGGTGCCCGCGTTGGATACGACCAGCCCGATATCAAGGTCATCTGTGGCCT
>DASXNP010000034.1:0-2164 GCA_036494985.1 Binataceae bacterium (SeqCode) | reverse complement strand
TCTCTTCGAAATCGTCATGCATGAGGCGGAGCAACGCGCTGGTAGATAATGCGCCGACGGAAGCGGTGAATACCAGCGCAAATGGTTCACGAAACCCGTTGGGACGGCCGCTGGACTCTTGCCGCCTCACTTCCGAAAGCTCCAGTTGGACGCGATGGCGCGCGGCATCCGCGGATTCAAAGTTGAACACCTGTCCCAGGTAGGGCAGGAACGTATCGGCCGCGTAATTCTCCATCACGAACTTCATTTCCAGCACCATGGAATTTGTCACTGGCTTCATGCTTGCTGGAGGCCGTGCCAACGCACGAGCGACTCAGAGTAGGTATCGGCGTCGAAACTCTGGTCTTCTGCGGCTGCGCCGCCCAATATCAGGCGAGAACTTCGGCATGCCGTGCGGTCCAAGGGGAATTCGCCGTCGGTATAGGTGGTGACCTTGCGTTCCAAGCCTAATTCAATCGTTGCCTCGTAGAAGGCAGCCAGGGCTTGACCGACTTCGCGGTAGCGCGCGCCCAGCAGACCAGCGCGGTGAGCACTGTTGGTGAAACCTCCGGCGGTGCAAACAAACACCGGACGGCGCAGTCCCAATTCGCGGCTCGCTCCGAGCAGAAGGCTCACATCTTCCAACTGCCGGCCGATCGAGGTGTCCGGAAAGTTCGTACTCAGAGCTTCGATGTTGCTCATGGCCTGGCGAAGCGTTGCATTTTCGAACTGCTCGCCTTCGCGCTCGCGGCCATCGAACGACACCAGGCTCATTCCACTCTGAAAGGTGAACGCTCCGGCGCCCGTCAACGGGTGGACGCCTGCTTTGCGCGCGGCCCACTCAAGGGTAGCGAATCCGTTGGGGAGAAAGCGGAGGGCCTCATATTGTTTCGCGCCCAGCGGCGCAACATCCCTCACCACGGCCAGAACCTGTTTGCGGTGCAAGGCTTTCAACTCCGCGACGTTGGGCAGATGGGAGCCGCCCTCGCCGCCGAAATGATAAATGCAAACCAGCGCGCGATCATCGATAGCGGCATCGGCGGCTCGTTCGAGGGTTCCGAGCAATCCGGCCCCGGCGAGCGAACCAACTCCCATGTGGAGCAGGGCGCGTCGCGATGGAATTTTAGCTTTGTCTTTCATGGTTCCTCCTTGCGGGTTCAGAAGCTCTGGCGACGCCGGCGGAAGAAGGCAAAAGCGCCCAAGGCAATCGGTACGAGCGTGATAAAGGATGGTTCGGGAGTCGGCTGCATTCCATCGCTGGTCTCTAGGGTGAGAGTGGAAAAAACCAGCTTGGCTCCGTTGAACTGCGGATTGTTGTTGGCGATAACGCCGAGGCCGGGTCCTTGCAAGGCGAGTGAGATCTGGGCGGTTCCCAAAGCCAACTGGCCGAACGAGGTATTCGGAATCGTGACCGATAGAACGTCATACTCGCTATTGTTGGAGCCCAGGTTAGAATTGAGCGCTTCGGCCACCATGTTGAGCGAGGATGTCAGGTTGTCGCCTCCGGTGAGCAGATAAGATGCCACCTGATTGCCGGGCGCGCCTGAATCGATATCCCAGATACCTAGGACCAAGGTCGCGGCCGTGACGGTCTGGCCGGAAGGGACGGAATAGTTAAACGTCCAGCTTGCCGAGCAGTTGGTAGTGGCGTCGGAGCCGCAGTTGCCTGTGAAAGGCGCAGGCTGGCCGGTCTGCGCTGTGTTCACGGCCGCCGTTGTCTGGATTGAGTTGTTCGCGAAACCTGGAGCGGTGTTGCCAAGCGAGGTCGAGATGACCGCGCCATTGACCAGGGATGATGCTATCAGAAAAACGCTAACTAAGATGAAAACAGACGTTTTCATTCTTCCTCCGAATTCTTCCGGGCTTGTTCAGAACGTCCGGTACTTGGATTACGTCGCCCGCATGAGTAGTATGGGCGGGAGTTAATTTAGTGTCAAGTCCGGCAGTTGCGGTAGGTACCAGTACAAAGGTGCAACCGCTGGTATCATGGTCGCTCTAACATGAAAGCCGTTATAATCCATCAGCACGGCGGCCCTGAAGTGCTTCAGTGTGAGGAAATTCCAGAGCCTGCCATTAAAGCCAATGAAGTGCTCTTGCGGGTGCGGGCGTGCGCGCTAAATCATCTGGATTTGTGGGTGCGAAACGGGCTGCCCGCTATGAAATTCGCCATGCCGCATATTTTGGG
>DASXNP010000033.1:0-2960 GCA_036494985.1 Binataceae bacterium (SeqCode) | reverse complement strand
GACAACCTTCATTATCGAATCGACCCGCAAGGGACTTCGCTCGATAATCGTGGTTCACGGCCGCGGACTTGGCTCGCCCGGCGGTCGGCCCATTCTCAAGCACGCGACCGTGCAATGGCTCTCGCATGGGTATCTGTCGGGCTTCGTGCTGGGGTTTACGACGGCACGTCCCGCCGATGGCGGCGCGGGCGCGTTGTACGTGCTGCTCAAGCTTAAGCGGCGGCGCGCGCCATTCGAGGTTCTAAGCGGCGCCAAGCGCCGCGGCTGAGCGATTTTCCTTCGATCCCTAGGCAGTAGACTCCACCGGGGTTTGGCGTAGTCGCTCGTCGAGGGAGCGCGCGTCTCCCGGTTTCAAAGCGAAAAGCAATGCGGATGATTGGGCTCTTTTCGATCCCGTTAGTGCTTGCCGTCCAGGAGCCAGCTTTTGCCCGGCAGGCGGGACGTGCTGATTCCCCCAGACCCTGTGCCGCCTAAGCCCGGAGCACATCTTCGAAGGTGCTTCTTTGGACCAACCGCAAGCCTGATGGGCACCTACCGGACCGCCAATATTCCCGGCCCTAGCACCTCAGGCTTAAGCGGTTTAGGCAAGATCACCTACCACGGTAGAGGCCGTCTGTGCGGGGCCACAATGGTTGCTCGAGCTTCGATGGCACCTACTCGGTATTTTACGACGGCAGTGGGACTTCAACCTTGATCGTCTCAATCCTCGACCGGGCGGCGGCGCCGAATTCGAAACCAGCGGCAGGCGCGCTTGGGCAAGACCGCCGGCACCCAGCACCCGCTTGAGCCGTCCCGCTAGGCTTCGTGTGCCTTGCCAACCGGCGGTATGGACCTAAGTTGGCCGGGGGTGTAATGGCTCAAATGAGACCATAGATTCTCTACTAGAAGTCGGAGCGGAACATGAAGGGACTGATTCCGCTGATTTCGATGTCGTTGGCGCTCTTTGCCGTTTCATCGGTCGCGGCCCAACCGAGTCCGCCTGCCCTTTCTTTACTTCCAAACACGCAAGCCGAGCCTGCCTTGCAAAGCACCGATTTACCGGCGGCTTTATACACCAATCGCAGCCTGATAGGCAGCTACCGCACAGCTTACATTCCGGGAATGAGCACATCGGGAGCCCGCGGCGTTGGCGTGATCACTTACGATGGCGAGGGCCATCTGGCGGGCTACGACAGTTACACAACGTTCGAGGGAACGTACTCCGTCAACCCGGACGGCACCGGAGTCGCCGTTTCAATGATTCGCACTCTTCTAGTCCCGATTCCCGGCCGTGACGGCCGCCTGATGTCTCCTGGTCTCGTTATACCCAATACGATCAAGTGGAGCAGCCATTTCAGGATTCATCCGAGCGGTTCAATCGAATTCGAGACCGTAAGCAATGCGCTGAATGCTTTTGGTCCGCGACTCAAAACCGTTGGGACTCAGCACAAGATCGACGACGGCTCCTGACTTCGAGCGGTTCGATGCAAGGACTTGTTTCGATCCTGCTTCTTAGTCTCGTGCTCGTCGCCGGCACCATCAACGCGCAAGAAACCCCTCCTTACCCTTCGCCGAGCGCCCGCCAGGATCGATCGGACAACGCCGCGTTGTATTCGAATCACAGCCTGATCGGCGTTTACCGTATCAGCTACATTTCCGGGCGGCGCGGCGGCGGAGAGATCTCCTACGACGGCAACGGACATCTTGCGGGTCACGACCGCGTTTATACTTTCGACGGGACTTACTCGGTCAATCCGGACGGCACGGGGACCGTCGCCATCTACCTAAGGACCGAAGCGGGCGAACCAATCTGGCCCAAGCCGTTAAAGGCGATGGGGCAGTTCAGGATTCACCCGGGCGGGGGTATCGAGTTCGAGTCGATCGGTTCTGAGGGCTATATGGCGGGCACCGAGCACAAGATCCAGAAGAATTACTAGGGTATCGAAGCTCGCAACGCCGTGTGGGCGAACTTCGCGCTGGCAACCTGATGCCAGTGCTGTAGTCAGCGCAGCTTCCCGCACCATGGAGAATGAGCCGCGCGTTGCGGGTAAAGCTCGCCTCGAACTTGTGGCTCGGTTATCTCGGTAAACGGGCCGGCCAGTGATGCGCAGTAGTCAGGCTAAGCCCCAGATTCACGCGTGCGGCGTCGAATTCGAGCCAACTGAGTCGGCGCCCGATCGTTAGGCGACTCGACCTTGCGGCTTGGGCCGCCCGAAAACGACAAGCGGAGCCCAGATGGTTAGGGCTCCGCTTGTGGTCGGGTTTCTTAGCGCGCTAAATCCGGCCTTGCAAAATAAACGCAATCACGAATGCGTAAAGCGTCAACGCTTCGATAAAGGCCAGACCGATAATCATCGGCGTGAAAATCTGGCCGGCGCTATTCGGATTGCGTCCGATCGATTCCATCGCAGACGCGACCATCCGACCTTGTCCGAGCGCGCTGCCGAACGCCGCGATTCCGATACCCACATTGGCCGCCAGCGCGATTAGGCCCGCGCGCAGCGAGCCCTCGCCGCCGGTCGCCGCGCCTTCCTGCGCGAGAGCTAGCAGCGGCGAAACCATCAGCATGACCGCCGCCGCCGCCATCACCTTTGCGATCCGTTTTGATACCTCGGTCACTTTTCATTCCTCCTTGCTACATCGCGCCTTCGCCGTCTCTCTCGGCCCCACGTCATCTTCCTCTACCATCGCCTTTGGCTTCGAAAAGTCGGCTCCGGTCGCGACTCGTTAACCCAATCTCCTAATGGTCGTGCGAAGTAGCCATCTTGATATACGACATTGTCAGCACCATGAAGATCAAAGCCTGGATTATGCAGACGATCGACCCGAGCGCATAAAACGCCAAGGGTAATAGGACGTAGGTCATGCTGATGAAAATCGAAAGCACGGTGTGATCGGCGAACATGTTTGCGAATAGCCGAAGACCCAGGGTAAAGGGCCGGAACAAGTTGTCGGCAAGCTCGATCGGCAGCATCAGCGGG
>DASXNP010000032.1:0-3088 GCA_036494985.1 Binataceae bacterium (SeqCode) | reverse complement strand
CGCCTTCTCGTCACATTCGATGATTGTGTCGACGATATGCCGGCGATACGCGCGCAACATGCACCCGTAGTCATGCATCGGCACGCCCACCATCATCGATGTCAGCTTATTGTGCATTCGCGAAGCAAACTTGCGATACGGCTGGTCGCGCCGCTCCTGGCGCCAGCCGCCAACCACGTCGTTGCCTTGATCGATCGCTTCGAGCAGACGCGGGATTTCCTCAGGTGGATTTTGCAGGTCCGCGTCGAGCGTGACGATCACCGCCCCGCGGCATTGGCGAAAACCTGCCAAGATCGCGGAATGCTGACCGAAGTTCCGTGCCAGCTCGACGACTCTTACGCGATCGTCCTCGCGGGCGATCGAGCGCAGCAGGTCGAGTGATTGATCGGCGGAGCCGTCGTCGACAAAAATTACTTCGCATTGACGCGCGAGAGTTCCGATAACCGGACTCAAACGACGCCACAGGTTGATTATATTTGCCGACTCATTGTAGACAGGTATGACAATCGAGACGGAATCCTGGGCGACGTTATGAGGAAGGCTGGGAATCTTGGTAGCTGCAGTCAACTAACTGACCCCGTCGCGCTTACGATTCGCCCGCGCGGAGGCTTAGTGCCGGATTGTGGCAGAGCCCTAAACCCATTTAAAGATATCTTCGCTTGGCCCTGCTCGGGTTGACGGCGTTGCCGGCTGTCCGGACACTGGGCGAACTATGAGCGCGACGCGCGGATGGGTGAGGATGCTGATATGCGGCGCCGTCGCGACCGCGTTGTACCTTCCCGCTCTGGGGCGGCCGGCGCTGTGGGAACCCGACGAGGGCCGCTACGCGGAAATTGCCCGCGAGATGACTATCAGCGGCGACTGGATCACCCCGCGAAATAACTTCGTCCGTTACTTTGAGAAACCGCCGCTCGCGTATTGGCTGACTGCGCTCTCGTTCGAGATTTTCGGCAAAAATGAATTCGCTGCGCGCATTCCGGCGGCGGTGTTCAGTATCGGACAGGTCGCGCTGATCGAGTGGTTCGGGGAAGTGATTTTCGGCGCGGGAACCGGGCTTGCCTCGGCGCTGTGCCTGGGACTCAGTCCGGTTTTCTTCGGCTTCGCCCGCTTCATCACGCTGGACCCGGCGCTCGCGTTCTTGATAACCGCCGCGCTCGCGCTTTTTCATCGCGCCTCGGCAACTGAAGGATTTAGGTCGCGCGCCGCACAAGCTCAAATGATGGGGGTCGCGGCGCTGACGGCGCTGGGAACGCTCACGAAAGGCCCGGTTGCGATCGTGATGGTCACAATAATCGCGATCGTCTATTTGATCGCCGAGCATCGATCTCGAGATTTAACCCGCATTCCTTGGGTCGCGTGCGCGGCCGTCTATCTGGCGATCACGGCACCATGGTTTGTCCTCGTATCGATCCGTAACCGTGGCTTTCTCAGTTTCTTCTTTCTGCACGAACACCTGCAACGCTACCTGAGCAGCGGCGAGCATAGTTGGGGTCCCTGGTTCTTTGTCGCCGTAGTCGCGGCTGGAATGTGGCCTTGGATTTTCTTTGCAGCATTTTCAAGAGGTGGATTTCCAAGCCGCGCCCACCTCGCCGATCCAACTACGAACGCGAGAAGCGCTTCGTCGGTTCGTTTTCTTCTGATCTGGTTTGCAACGGTGTTCATCTTCTTCTCGTTTCCGCGTTCCAAGCTGGGCTCATACATATTGCCGGGATTACCGCCGCTTGCGATCTTGTGCGGACTCGGAATCGTCCGACTAACCCAGTTGGACGTGCGGCAACGCTCGCGATGCTTCGGGTGGCTGGCCGCCGCAAGTCTGGTTCTTGCCACCGGGGTTTCAATTGCGCTTGCAATCGCGGTCGAAAAGCAAGCGACTGTGCACGCACCGGCGACGGATCTGATCGTCTCAGTGAGCCTGATGGCAATTGGCAGCACGGGCGCCTTCGTCTTAAGCCGATCCTCGCTGACCGCGGTACCAGCAATCGGAGCGCTCGCGGTTGGCGTCGTCGTGGCGCTGTTTGCGGGGACTAAAGCGCGCGAAGACGCGGCTTCGCTGGATTCCTATCGAAGCCTCGCGCGCGCCATAGAGCCCTGTGTGCAAGCGGGATGCACGCTAGCCTCCTACCATCATTTTGTGCAGGGACTGCCGTTTTATACCGGCGTGCGCGAGGCCCTGGTTGGTTATCGGGGCGAACTCGCGCCCTTTGGCGATTTGCCCGATGCTTCGGGGAGCTTTATCGAAAGCGAGTCGAAGCTTGCCGAACTCTGGCGCGATCGGTGCGTAGTGCTGATAGCGAATCGACGCGATATCGGCGCCCTTCAGCGACTGCTGGCTCCGGCTCCGCAACCGATCGCGGCGGAGGGGAAGAAACTGGCGCTGACCAACCGCGCCGACTGTTTAAGATGATGAAAAGCCTGCGCGGGTGGTTAAGTCAGCTCTGCGGATGCCTTAGGATAGCAGCATGCGCTGCCAAAGCGCCGCTTTCCGAAACCATGTATTTTAGTAGCATGGGTTACAGAATCCCGTCACAACGACCGAATGGTATGAACTAGTGGTACGTTGGCGTGGCTGACGCTGACAACGCGGGGAACGAAGATCCGGCGCGAAGCCTTAAAGTTGGGGGGGCCCTCTGCGCCGCCCGAGAGCAGCAGGGGATCGCGGCCGACGAAGCAGCAATAAAAGCCCGAGTCCCGAAGCATTATCTGGAGATGATCGAGACAGACAACTACTCGATGATCGCCGATCAGCTTTATCTTTTGCCATTCGTCAGGCGCTACGCCGCATTCCTCGGCCTCGATGCGGACGAAACCGCGCTGCGATTTGTACGTGAGGTGCAGCACGCCGAGGGCACTCCGATCCGGGCGATCGAGCCGATGGAATTGACACCGCGCCGGCGCCGTCGTCAATCGTTCTGGCAGCGCAATCGCCGGCTTCTGATTGCCGGCGGCGGGCTAATCGCGGCTGCCGCGCTGCTCTACTATGTAGAGCATCGGCGCCGGCAGCAGATTCCTCGAGCGGCGGCGAGCCCCGCGGCCGTCATAACCAGCATTCAGGCGCAGGCTGCAGCGTCCCCGCCGATTACCAACCAAA
>DASXNP010000031.1:0-5138 GCA_036494985.1 Binataceae bacterium (SeqCode) | reverse complement strand
CAACAGGTGGGAAGGCGTCAAGGTCGCGGACTTGTTGGCCTTCGTGCGCCTAAAACCGCAAGCGCGTTTTGTGATTCTGCATTGCGACGGTGGATACACCACGAATCTGCCGTTGGCGGCGTTTCTCGACGACGACGTGATGCTGGCCCATCGCCACAACGGGCGGGATATCACGCCCGACCATGGATGGCCGGTGCGGGCAGTCGTGCCGAAGTTATACGCCTGGAAAAGCGCGAAGTGGTTGCGCGGAATCGAGTTTTCAGACCTTGACAAACGCGGATTCTGGGAGGTGCGCGGCTACCATAACGGTGCGGATCCCTGGAAGGAGGAGCGTTACTCCTTTCAGGAAGATGCCGAAGAGTGAGACTTCGCCCCGACCCGACAGTCGGGGTGCCTCCAAGGTCCTCTGGGCGGATGAATGGATGGGTCAAGCCGCCTCCCCGTGGGGCAAAACCGCATCTTTGGACGATACGACCGCAACTCTCGTGCTGCCTGCGATAGTCTCCGCGTTCATCGCTGCCTCTGTCGCCCGATGGCGGCGACAGAGCGCCGGTTCTACTAGCTGGGCTCGTCTAACAGATTCCCCTCCAACGCCCTCTGGTGCGAATAGTTGGTTTGGGTTGATTGCTGCTGGAGGTAGTTTCCAGTTGCGCTGTGGACTTCAAGGAGCCGAGACGACTCGTGGACGAGGAATTTTCTCTACTTCCAAGCTGGACTTGCGGCGCGCGACTAGGGCCAGCAACGCCCACCCTGGCGTTGCTCGCGACCTCGCCAAGCCGGGCGCGCACGCAGTTTTGCTTAAGCCGCGAGTGGACGGGCGAGTGAGGCGCGCGAGGCCTCAAGCCTAGGTCCAGCTCCATTGTCGATGAACTACGAAATTCGCCGCGAGGAGCAAATCGAAAAGATACGCCGCGGAGAAAAATTTGATCTCGCGGTGATCGGTGGAGGAATCAACGGCGCGGCGATCGCGCGCGACGCGGCGATGCGAGGCTTGAGGGTAGCGCTGATTGATAAGGGTGACTTTGCCGGTGCTACGTCGTCGCGATCATCTAAGCTGATCCACGGCGGACTGCGCTATCTGCCGCAAGGACAGTTGAAGCTTGTGTACCACGCGCTGCGGGAACGCGAGCGACTACGCGAAGTGACCGCACCTCATCTGGTGAAACCGGTGCAGTTTCTGATGCCGCTTTATCGGGGGAGAGGCGTTGGGCCGGCGCTACTTGGCTTGGGACTGACGCTGTATGACTTGGCGGCATGGACACCGCGCAAGCAATGGCACCGCATGCTGGATACCAAAGCCGTGCGCAGCCTTTTGCCGGCGCTGTCGCGCGAAGGGCTGCGCGGCGGAGCGCTATATTACGATGGTTGGTCGGACGACGCGCGCTTAACGCTGGAGAATGTTCTCGACGCGGTGTATCACGGCGCGACGGTAGCGAATTACCTCCAGGTGCACACTCTGACAGCGGCGTCGGGGAGACTGAAGACGGCGGCAGTGCGCGACCTGACCAACGGCGTGCAGTTCGAGATCGAAGCGGCCCGTTTTATCAACGCAGCTGGGCCGTGGGTCGATGACGTACGGACGATGGACGACCCCTCGGCGGCCCCGAGTATCCGGTTGACAAAGGGCGTCCATCTCGTGATTCCAGCGTCGCGGTTGCCGGTCAAGCAATGGCTGGTGCTGGCGGCCGATCACGGTCGGGTCGTCTTCGTGATGCCGCAGGATCGATACGTAGTAGTCGGAACGACTGACACGGATTTCGATGGCGATCGGGACCGGGTCAGCGCCGACCGCGACGACGTGGCCTACCTGCTGGGTGTACTGCGCGAGAGCCTGCCCCAGATAGATTTGAACGAAAACGACGTGGTATCGAGCTTCGCGGGGTTGCGCGCGCTGCTGCGCGCCGCGCCCGATGCGGCGCCGTCGTCGGTGTCGCGCGAGGAAACGATCATCGAGAGCAAGACCGGCCTGCTTTCGGTGGCCGGCGGGAAACTCACGACCCATCGCGAGATCGCACAGAAGATCGTCGACCGGCTAATGCGCGAGATGGGTCGGCGGTCCCCGCGGTGCCCCACCTTAGAAACGCCCCTGGCGGGGGCGCGGGCGTTGGCCCGAAGTTCGGACGAGGGTGGCGGCCAAGATGAAACGGCGCTGACGCCCGCGGCTCGCGCGGCCCTTAACGGGCGATACGGCAGCCGTGCTTCGTTGGTGGTGGAAATCATCAAGGGCGCGCCGGAATTAAGCAAGCCGCTCGCCGAAGGATGCCCGGTTCTGGGTGCCGAGGTGACCTTCGCTGCGCGATACGAAATGGCGCTCACGTTGCAGGATTTCATCGTTAGGCGCACGTCTTTGATATGGCGATATCCGGTCGAGGCGGAGGCCGGCGCGCCGGAAGCGGCGCGGTTGATGGCTAAAGAACTCGGATGGGATCAGGTGCGGCAGCGTGAGGAGCTCAAAAGTGTCGCTTTGGATATGCGAATCAGGCGCGGTGTAGGGGTTGACCGGGATTCCTGCGACGAGGGCCCAATCGAAGGCAAGGACCGTGAACCAGACCCGCAGACCGGAATCGAGCGCCGATAAGAAAGCGCGAGCGAAGCGGATCGCGAAACAGCTAGGCTTACTGTATCCCGAAGCACGGATAAGCCTAGACTTCGAAACCCCATGGCAATGTCTGGTTGCGACGATTCTATCGGCGCAGTGCACCGATGAACGGGTAAACCAGGTCACACCGATCTTGTTCCGCGAGATCCCGACGATCGAAGCGATGGCGCAGGCGGACGAGAATCGAGTTCGTGAACTAATCGTGAGCACAGGGTTCTTTCGACAAAAGACCAAGTCGATACAAGGCGCGGCGCGCGCGCTGATCGAGCGATTTGGCGGCGAGCTTCCGGATCGAATGGAAGCGCTTCTGACGATTCCAGGAGTCGGGCGGAAGACCGCCAACGTACTGCTCGGCCACGTGTTCGGCAAGCCGGGGCTGGTGGTCGACACGCATGTGAAACGGCTGGCGTTGCGCTTGGGACTCACGCGCAGCCGCGACCCCGAGCAGATCGAGCGCGACCTGCAGAAGTTGCTTCGTGAAGCACAGTGGACGCCCTTTTCGATGCGCCTGATTCTGCACGGAAGGCGCGTGTGTATTGCGCGGCGACCGCAATGCGAACGGTGCCGATTAAACGACGATTGCCCCCGGGTGGGGGTCAAAACCGCATCGGCCACACCGCGGCGCTGATTGGTCGCGAGTGAGGCCCCCGCCCGAATCGGAATCTTGACGTCGAGATATTTGCCGTGCGTCGGCTTAATGCAATAATTGTTACGGCCTTCGCTTGGAGCCTTGCGGGGACGAGGTGTCGAGTCCGGTGAAGATCCGAATCGAAGATATTACCGCCGATGTCAGGGAAATCACTTTCAGCGAGCCCCCGAGCGAGGTTAACCTTCTGCTCGAGAAGGGGCCGGTAAGGGATTACGTGGTCGAAGGGCCGATCGTAGTGGAGCTTTCATACTACCGTGCCGGGATGGATCTGTTCTTCCGCGGCGAACTGGAAGCGTCGGTGCGCGCGACCTGCGCCAGGTGCGCCGAAGAGTTCCGCTCCGAGAGCGCCCGACCGTTTCGATTTGTATTAGCGCCAAGAGCCGCCGGCGGCCAGGAAGAAAACACCTTACGAACCGAAGACCTCGAATTCTCCCTATACGATGGCGAAGAGATCGAGCTGTCGCCGCTGATCCGCGAGCAAGTACTGCTCGCCCTGCCCACGCGTCCCTTGTGCAGCGAAGATTGCCGCGGGCTCTGCGCGATGTGCGGCGCGAATCTCAACGACCGCGGATGCGAATGCCACTTCGAGGAGCGCGACCCGCGGTTTGAGATACTGCGCTCGCTGAAAGTACAGCGCTCCTAGGCTAGTCTCGGAGAGATTTTTGAAATGCAGGCACCAAAAAGACGTACTTCCAAATCCAAACGTAACAAGCGCAGGTCGCACGATGCCTTGCGTCCCGTCAACCCCAATAACTGTCGTCAGTGCGGCGAGCCTACGCTGCCGCATCGCGTATGCCGCCATTGCGGCACCTATCGCGGCCGCGAACTGGCCCGGGTCAAAGAATAGCGTTCCCGAGGCGGTTTGGGGGCTATCTAGTCGGGCCGATCCGGAACCTTGCGCGGTCACAGAACTCAAAGGCCAGGGCAAGCTCAAATGAAGACGAGTGCTTGGCTCTCGACAGTTTGCCGTAGGCTGGGGGGCAGCCCATGAAGGTCGCGCTTGACGCGATGGGCGGCGACTTCGCGCCCGCGGCAGCCGTGGAAGGCGCCGTCTTGGCGGCGCGGGAACTGGGAGTCGAGGTCGTGCTAGTGGGCGATCGCGACGCGATCGCCGCCGAACTTGAAAAACATAAGACCAGCGACCTACCGATCACGGTCGTGCATGCCTCCGAAGTTGTGACGATGGACGACTCGCCGATCGAGTCGGTGCTTGCTAAGCCCGATTCGTCGCTGCACGTCGGTTACGATTTACTCAAAAAGGGGCAGGTTGAGGGGTTCGTGAGCGCTGGAAACTCGGGGGCGATGCTTACCACGGGAATCGTGATCCTGGGGAATCTGTTCGGCGTGGATCGGCCGGCGATCGGCTCGTCGGTGCCGTCGCCCGAGGGCGTTGTGCTGCTAATCGACGCGGGTGCAAACACCGAGGTCAAAGCGTTCAACCTGGTGCAATTTGCCTTGATGGGCAGCGTTTACTGGCATCACGTGGCAGGCATCGAGCGCCCCCGGGTGGGAATTCTCTCCAACGGGGAAGAGGATTCGAAGGGAACCGAAGCGACCCGCGCGGCGGCGGCGACCCTACGGGCGATGCCGAAGGAAGTCAATTACATCGGCTATGTCGAAGGGCGCGACATCAACCTGGGCAACGTTGACGTGGTCGTGACCGACGGCTTTACCGGAAACGTCGCGCTCAAGACCATGGAAGGCTTCGCAAAGTTCATGCTCGGCAACCTGCGAACGATCTTCGCAAGCGGCATAAGGGGACGGCTTGCGTACTGGCTGGTGCGCAAGCAGTTTGCGCAGATGCGTGCGCGAATCGATCCGGCCGAGTTCGGCGGCGCCCCGCTTTTGGGGGTCAATGGCTTCGCCATCATTTCACACGGTTCGGCCAAT